>JANLQB010000959.1:0-2932 GCA_031367565.1 Verrucomicrobiota bacterium | reverse complement strand
GACATCGACTCCACGGTGGAAGTGAACGGCGACGTGACGCCCGCGTTCCAGATCGACGTGAAATCCGAGGTCGGCGGACGGGTCAAAGCGCTACACGTCGAGCCGGGCGATCTCGTGAAAGAAGGCGACGTGCTGGTCGAGATCGACGACCGCGATTTGCTCTCCGAGAAAGAAAGTGCACTCACAGAAATCGAAGGCGCAAAGCTCACGATGCAGCGTGCGAAAAACAACTATGATCGCGGCAAAGAACTCGCCGAGTCCAAGCTCGTGAGCCAGGAAGTTTTCGACAACTTGAACTCCGAATACGCCATCGCGCAAAACGGCATGACGAAAGCGGAACGCAAACTGCAACTCGTCGAAGATCGCCTGCGGAAAACCAAAGTGCTCGCCCCGATGGACGGCACCGTGCTCGCCGCCGCGACTCCTTTGGTCGAAGGCATGGTCGTCATCGCCGCCGCGAGCGTGAACAACGGCACTACGCTGATGACCGTCGCGAACCTCAGCAAGCTGCTCGTCGATATGCAGATCAACCAGGTCGATTACCGCGCACTCAGTCAGAATCAGATCGTGAAGCTCCGCGCCGAATCGCTGAAGGACATCGAGATGGAGGCGAAGATCTTCTTCATCTCGCCGGTCGCCGTCGCCAAAAACAGCGTCAAGGGTTTCCAGGTCAAAGCGCTCATCGACAAGCCGCACGAGCGTCTCCGGCCCGGCATGACGGTGAACATCATCATCCCCATCGACAGTGCGAACGACGCGGTGAGCGTCCCGATTTCTGCCGTCTTCCGCGGCGAAGGCCGGAACAAAGTCGTGTATGTGCGCAAAGGCGAGAGCACCGAAAAACGCGCGGTGAAAATCGGCGTGACGAATACCGATTTTGCCCAAGTGATCAGCGGCGTGACCGAGGGCGAGGAAATCCTGCTCGTGGAGCCCGGTCGCGGAGCGCAAAAAAAATCCTGATCGAGCCGACTGGCATGGCTCTGATCGAACTCCGCGACGTCACCAAACGATACCTCGTCGGTGAGCAGGAAATCCGCGCCCTCGACGGCATCACGCTCGACATCGCGCAGGGCGAATTCGCATCCATCATCGGCCCGAGCGGCAGCGGAAAATCCACGCTCATGCATCTCCTCGGCTGCCTCGATACGCCGAGCACCGGCTCCATGCACATCGACGGTATCGACGTGACGCGCGCCACCGGCAACCGCCTCGCCGAACTGCGCAACGCGAAGATCGGCTTCGTCTTTCAGAGTTTCAATCTGCTCCCGAAATTCAACGTCCTGCAAAACGTGGAGCTGCCGATGATCTACTCCAACGTCTCCGCCAGCGAACGCCGCACCCGAGCCCTCGCCGCCATCGAGCGCGTCGAACTTTCGCATCGCGTGAAAAACACGCCGCTCCAGCTCAGCGGCGGCCAGATGCAACGCGTCGCCATCGCGCGCGCGCTCGTGAACAAACCAAAGATCATTTTCGCCGATGAACCGACCGGCAACCTCGACTCCAAAACTGGAGCGACGATCCTCGCCCTTTTCCGCGAACTCAGCGAAGCCGGCAGCACGATCGTGATCGTGACGCACGACAACAAAATCGCCGCGCAAACTCCGCGCCGCATTGAAATCCAGGACGGCAAAATCGTCGAAAACGCGATGCCCGTTTCCGCATGAATTTCTTCCTCGGATTCTTCGTCGGCCTGAAGGAAATCTGGGCGCACAAATTCCGCAGCTTCCTCACGATGCTCGGCATCATCCTCGGCGTTGCGTCGCTGCTTTCGATGTTCGCGCTTACCGCTGGCATGGCGAAGGGCATGCGCGAATTCATGCAGCAAATCGGCGGCATCGAAAAAGTCGGCATCATCCCGCAGGAACTTTCCGGAAAGCAGGAAGGCATCTGGGAAATTTCGCCGGGCCGCACCGTGGCCGATGCAGAAATCATCTCGCGTTCACCGCTCGTCTCCCACGTCACGCCGATTTCCATGCTGGCAAACGCCGCCGTCCAGCGCGCCGGGAACACCTTCCGCACCGAGGTGAGCGGATGCTGGCCGGACTTCGTGCCGATCAACAAACACGTCGTCGCGACGGGCCGGAATCTGTGCCCGCTCGATCTCGAACTCGGGCTCCGCGTCTGCGTCATCGGGCGGCTCGTCGTCGAGAGGCTGTGGCCCGAGCGGCCGAAGTACGATCCGATCGGCGAGACGATCAAGATCAACGATCGCCCGTTCAAAATCATCGGGATCTTTGAGTTCTACGAGCGCGAGGAAGATAAACGAAAACGCGAACTCGGAATCGACCCGGCGAAGGACGCCGTGAAAGGCCCGCGCCCGCCGCCGCGCCCTGGTGGAGGCATGCGCGGGTGGAATCCATTCGATCGGAAAAACTCCACGATCATCATGCCGATCTCGACGATGTTCTGGGAGTTCAAGTCCGCCAGCGTCGTGGGCGGAGTCGATAGCGGCCCGCAATTCAAACTCGACGGTCTCTCGTTTCAAATCGCCGACACCGCCCGTTTCGATGAAACGCTGGAGCAAGTTCGCAACGCCGTTTTGACCACGCATCGCGGCATCGAGGATTTCAATTTCGATACGCGCCAAGAGTGGTTCGACAACATCGAAAAAAACGTGCGCAGCACACGCGTGAGCTTTGGATTTATCTCCGCCATCTCGCTGCTCGTCGGCGGCATCGGCATCACCAACATCATGCTCGCGAGCATCACCGAGCGCATCCGCGAGATCGGCGTGCGTCGCGCGGTCGGGGCGAAAGGGCGCGATATTTTCATCCAGATCGTCGTCGAAAGCGCGGTCATCGGATTCATCGGCGGCCTCTTCGGGCTCGTCGCGAGCAAGGGCTTCTTAAAAATCATCACCTACTTTTCTCCGGCGGAAAATGCCCCCGTCATTGAGCTGAATTCCGTGCTCGTCAGCTTCTGCTTCGCCGTC
>JANLQB010000830.1:0-5328 GCA_031367565.1 Verrucomicrobiota bacterium | reverse complement strand
TTTTTTGCAGAACTCTCAGGACTCTACCCAGCAGACACGCGCGCTACAGGAGAGAAAACGCGTCCGCACCCACGGTCGTGCCGGGGACGGCTTTCGCGCGACCATTCGCGGCGAGATGCGTGAGGGCGTGATAGACGGCTTCGGCGTCCGCGCTGATCGCAGTGGCGATTTGATCTGCGGTTTGCGGTTCCTCGGTGAGCGCGGCGGCCGCGGCTCCGAGCGTTTTGAGCACAGCGGCCGCGGCCTTTTTCCCGGCCTCGACGCCTGGCTGATGGTACGCGTTCACATTCACGAGCGAGCCGTAAAAGCCGACGGCGCGGTCATAGAGCGCGATGAGTGCGCCGACGGTGACGGGCGTGACGGCCGGGATACTGACGGTGATCGAGTCGCGTCCGTTGTCGTAAAGCGCCGAGCGGGTTCCGCGCAGGAAGCCTTGCAGGAAATCGCCGCTCGTCACGCCGGGTTCGACTTCGATGCCCGGCACCGCGCGGTCTTTGCGCACTTCGATGAAGGTGACGAAGAAATTTGCGACGCCATCGCGGAGTTGCTGCACGTAGGCGTGCTGGTCGGTGGAGCCTTTGTTGCCATAGACGGCGATGCCCTGGTTCACTTTGTTCCCGTCGAGATCGAGTTCCTTGCCGAGGGATTCCATCACGAGCTGCTGGAGGTATTTCGAGAAAAGCGCGAGCCGGTCTTTGTAAGGCAGCACGACCATGTCTTTTTCCCCGCGCCCATTGCCCGCGAAGTGCCACGCGAGCGCGAGCAGCATCGCGGGATTCGTCCGCGTCTCGTTATGGCGCGTCCACGCGTCCATCGCCGCCGCGCCATCGAGCACACCCTGCATGTCGAGCCCTTGCAACCACAGCGG
The DNA here is from genome assembly GCA_031367565.1 of Verrucomicrobiota bacterium. Lineage (GTDB taxonomy): Bacteria > Verrucomicrobiota > Verrucomicrobiia > Chthoniobacterales > Chthoniobacteraceae > JANLQB01. The sequence continues at coordinate 4,460 of JANLQB010000830.1, read as the reverse complement.
CACGAGGCCCACGGCGCTCATCACCGAAGTGCGTCCGCCGATCCAATCCCACATCGGAAACCGCGCGAGCCAGCCGCCGTTCGTCGCGTGGTGATCGAGCTGCGAGCCGACCCCCGTCACCGCGACCGCGTGGCCGCCGAAATCAATGCCCGCCTTGGTAAAGGCCGCTTCCGCTTCCAGCATCCCATTGCGCGTCTCGGGAGTGCTGCCACTTTTGGAAACGACGACGACGAGCGTGTGATCGAGCCGGTGCTGGAGCCGCGTGAGCACCCGGTCGAGGCCATCGGGATCGGTGTTATCGAAAAAATGGAGCCGCATCCGGTCGTCATCCGTCCCGAGCGCATCGCTCACGAATTGCGGCCCGAGCGCCGAGCCGCCGATGCCGATGAGCAGCACGTCCGAAAATTTCCCGCTCGCATGAACCTGCGCGACGAACGCCTGAATCAGCGCATTGCACGAATCAATCTCCGCCTTCAATTCCGGCGAAGGCGCGAGCTTCGGCGCACGCAGCCAGTAATGCCCGACCATCCGCCCCTCATCCGGGTTCGCATCTCCGCCCGCCTCGAGCGCCTGCATCTGCGTGAAAGCGTGCTGCGCCAGCGGCTCCATCTTCGGGAAAAAATCATCCGCAAACCGCATCCGCGAAACATCAATACTGAAGCCGAGTGAATCGTGGCGGACGAGAAATTGACGGTAGCGTTCCCAGAGTGTGCTCATATGACGCGAAGTGGAACAGATGCGCGCGGTCGAGGAAAGGGGGATTGCACTCCCAGGAAATTGCGACGCGCGCTTTCTCTCACACGAATGTTTTGCCTCCCGAAACCTGCGGCTTACAATGTTCCCCCGTGCCTAATCCGTTCCGTCGCAATCCAAAACCAAAGGCCGAAATCACCAAGTCGGCGCACGAGGCGGTAAAGCCGCACGCGGCGAAAAAGATCGGGCTCAAGCCGAAGAACGGGTGGCACCGGAGGAACTTTTTCACCAAAGTCTGGCTGCCTTCCATTTTCACAAAACGCGCAGGCGTTCATACAAAGCCGGACTGGCCGGAGCTGAAAGATGGTGAGATCGGCCTGACGTGGATCGGGCATGCGTCCTTTCTGCTGCAAACGCAGGGGCACAATCTACTCATCGATCCGAACTGGGCGAAGTGGCTGAAGGTGATCAAGCGCGTGCGGCATCCGGGGCTGAAGATTCACGATCTTCCAGACATCGACCTCGTCCTCGTCACCCACGCGCACTTCGATCATCTCGATCGCAAAACGCTGCGCGGAGTCGCCGACGATCAGCCGATCGTGGTGCCTTTTGAAGTGGGGAATCTCGTTCACGATCTCGGTTTTCACAGCGTCCACGAGCTGCATTATTGGGAAACTTTCGAGCTGGGGCCGCTCAAGATTACGCTCACGCCGTGTCATCATTGGGGCGCGCGGATGCTGCACGATTCACATCGCGGCTTCGGTGGTTTTGTCATCGAAGCGGGCGGGCGCACCATCTTTCACTGTGGCGACACGGCGTATTTCGACGGCTTCAAAGAGATCGGCAAACGCCACGCGATCGACCTCGCGCTTTTACCCATCGGTGCCTACGACCCGCCGAGCGGCCGCGAGGTCCACATGAATCCAGAGGAGGCTCTCCAAGCCTTCGCCGATCTCGGCGCGCAGCGGATGGTGCCGATGCACTATGGCAGTTTCCGGCTCAGCTACGAGCCGCTGCACGAGCCGCCCCAACGCCTGCTCGCGTGCGCAAAACATCACGGCGTGAGCGACCGCATCTTCATGATGACGGAAGGCGAGCCGGTCGTGTTTTGACAACCCGCGCCGGTCGATGAACCGCGACGACATCAAGACGAAGATCGAGAACCCGCGCGGTCGTGGCGCGGCGATCAATCCGGCGAATCGCTTTCTAAAAGCGCAGACCGAGCGCGACTTTGAGCAGGTCGAGCACGACGAGGATTTTCTCCAGGCCGCGGCGCATCCGAAGACGGAGTATCTCCGCGATTTTGCGCAGTCGATCGTCACGGAAAACGACAGCCCGGACCTCCCGTTTCGCTACAGCATCAATCCGTATCGCGGCTGTTCGCACGGCTGCGGATACTGCTACGCGCGGCCCACCCACGAGTATCTCGGCCTCAGCGGCGGGCTGGATTTTGAGACGAAAATTTTCGTGAAAGAGGATGCGCCCGCGCTGCTCCGCGAGTTTTTGGCGAAGCCAAAATGGGTGCCGGAGACGATCGTGATGTCGGGCGTCACCGATCCATATCAGCCCGCGGAGGCGGAGTTCAAAATCACGCGCGGCTGTCTGGAAGTGATGCTCGAAGCGCGGCAACCCGTGAGCCTCATCACGAAAAACGCGCTCATCCTGCGCGACCTCGATTTACTCCGCGAAATGGCCGCGCTCCGGCTCGTCCACGCCGCGATCAGCATCACCACGCTCGATCGCGACTTCGCCCGCGATCTCGAACCCCGCACCAGCACGCCCGCCGCGCGGCTCCGCACCGTCCGCGCGCTCGCCGAAGCAGGCGTGCCCGTGCGCGTCATGGTCGCCCCGATCATCCCCGGCCTGAACGACAGCGAAATCCCCGCCATCCTCGCCGCCGTCGCCGAAGCCGGCGCGACCACCGCCGGCTACGTCATGCTCCGCCTTCCACGGTCGGTGAAGCCCGTCTTCCTCGACTGGCTCAGCCGAGTCCGCCCGCTCGCACGGGAAAAAGTGGAGCATCTCATTCAGGAAATGCGCGGCGGCAAAATGAATGTGAGCGCATGGGGCGAGCGCATGCGGGGCACCGGCCCGCTCGCGGAACAGACCTCACAATTTTTCAAACTCTTCCTCCGCCGTCACAAACTCGACCGCCAAATCCCGCCCTGCGACACGTCGCAATTCCGCCCGCCGCAGCCCGCACGCGGGCAGCTGCGGCTGCTGTAAAGCCGGCTCGCCTATTCCGGTGCGGGCGCGGATTGCACCCAGGAAAACTGCTTCGCCGCCTCGCGCGCCTGCTGAATTTCCGCGTGATTCAGCAGCGTGCCCGTCGTTCCGCTGGCCATCAGATTGGTCGTGTCCTGACGATGTGGCAGGCCGAGCGCGTGGCCGAGTTCGTGGGAGGTGACGCGCGGGATCGGCTCGTCGATACCGCCTTCCACGGGACGCAGCGCGGCGGTGTCTTTTACGAAAATCGCGCGCGGCGTGTAGAAGCCGTTTACGTCGAGTTGCTTCACGTAATAGACGTTGAATGCTGTGCTGGAGCGGGTTTCCGGCGGGATGCGCGCGACGAGTTCCGCGTCGGCGTTTTCGAGCGGCCGCGCGGATTCGTGGACGATGGATTCGATGCGAAATTGAATTCGCGCCTGCGCCCACACGCGATTCATCTTCGGCAAAATGCGCGCGAGGTCCGGCTCGGTCAGCGTGGTCTGGAGCGCGGGCGTATCCTGCGAGGCGAGCAGATGGATGCGCAGCGGGACGATGAGCCAGTCTTCAAATTTCGACGCCGCGGTTTTGGGCAGCACGGGTTTGAGCAGGTGCTCGCGGAGAAAAAGGATGTGCGCGAGGAACTGGAAATCCGCATTCTTCTTTTTGGCGAAGCCGTGGCCTTCATCCTTCGCGAGCAGATACCAGCACGCGCCGCCCTGTGCGCGGATCGCTTTCACCATCTGCTCCGCTTCCGTCACCGGCACGCGCGGATCGTTTTGCCCCTGCACGACGAAGAGCGGGCGCGTGATTTTCGCGACGTTATTCAGCGGTGAAATTTTCGCGAGATGCTCGGCCATCGCCGGCTCGCGCTCGTCGCCGTATTCCACGCGGCGCAAGTCGCGGCGGTAGTCCTGCGTGTTCTTCAGGAACGTCACAAAATTTGAGATGCCGACGACGTCGATGCCGCAGCGCAGGCGGTCGCTGAAATGCGTGAGGCACGCGAGGACCATGTAGCCGCCGTAGCTGCCGCCCATCACGCAGACGCTCTTCGCGTCGAGTGTCGGCTGCGTCGCGATCCAATCCAGGAGCGCGCCGATGTCGCGCACGGAGTCTTCGCGCTTCACGCCGTTGTCGAGCGCGAGGAAAGTTTTTCCGTAGCCTTCCGAGCCGCGCACATTCGGGAAGATCATCGCGCAGCCGAGTTCGTTTACGTAGTAGTTGCTGCGTCCGAGAAAGTCGGGCCGCGACTGCCCTTCCGGCCCGCCATGGATGTTTACGATGACCGGACGCGGACCCGGAAATTTCTTCGCATCAGGCCGGTAGAGAAACGCGGAAACCTTCTGCCCATCAAAGCTCGCGAACTTCACCAACTCCGGCTCCGCGAACGCCGCCGGATCAAGCCCGCCCGTTTCACTCTCCGTCCAGCGCGTCACTTCGCCCGTCGCAACCTCCAGCGAATACGCATCCCGCGAAGCCCGCGCGGAGCTCAGCGTAAAGCCGAGGTCGCGCCCATTTTCATGCCACTCGACGCCACTGATCACGCCGACGGGAATCTTCGG
>JANLQB010000948.1:0-6163 GCA_031367565.1 Verrucomicrobiota bacterium | reverse complement strand
GACGACGGCGTTCAGCGGCGTCTTGGTCGGCTCGGGAAAAAGCCCCTGCGAAACGCGGATGCGGAGTCGCACTTCCTCCGCGCGCTTTTCCCAATCGGCGCGTGTTTTTGGAACGGCGAAGGGGAAGTAGCCGTCGAGGTCCTTGAGCGGGCCGAGGCGGAGGTCGGGGGGCGGGGCGGCGTCTTCGGCGAAGGCGGAGCCGACGAGGGCGACGACGGCGACGATGGGGAGGAGGAGTTTCGTCATGCGTGCGATGACACGCGCGCGATGAGGAAATGGCAAGTCTGGCCTAGGGCACATCCGTTGTTTGCGTGCTAACTCGCGCCCGCTACTATGCACGCAGATGAGTCGCGTAAAGAAAGCTGTTGCGAAGATTTTGGAAGGTCGCTCTGACGCGAACTTCGATTTCAACGACCTTTGCCATGTCCTTGAACGTGCCGGTTTTGTCCGGCGCGAGGGCAAGGGAAGTCACGCGATTTTTTCCAAAGACGGCGTGGAGGAAATCGTGAATGTTCAGCCAAAAGGCAGCAAGTCGAAGCCCTACCAAGTGAAGCAAGTCCGCGAACTCATTCTGAAATACCAACTGGAGATCGAATAATGCGCTACGAACTGATCATTTACTGGAGTCGGACGGACGAAAGCTTTGTCGTCGAAGTCCCGGAGCTGCTGGGCTGCATGGCGGATGGGGCCAGCTACGAAGAGGCCGTCGCGAACGCGCAGGTGGTGATTCAAGAATGGATCGACACTGCACGATCATTGGGTCGCACGATACCTGAGCCGCGCGGAAAGCTGGCTTACGCGTAGGCGTGCCGACCGGCTAAAGCTTGGATTCCAAACTCAAGGCCGAGCACTCACCGCCGCTTCCGTCGGGAAATTCCCGGGCACTTTCTGCGTCACTTTTCCCGTGGCGGCCCACTCGACTCCGCGCTGGAGCGTGGTCGCGAAGCCCTGGCATTTGATCGCTTCCATGCCGTGGCCGAGCGCGGTGTGGAAGACGCGGCCTTTGCCGTAGTTGATCGTCATGAGCAGCGGCTCGTCCTCGCCGTTGCCGCCTTTTTCTTTGGAAGACATGGCGCTCGCGAGCACGGTCACGTTTTGCGCGGGGCCGCGGAGGGTGTCGTAAAGTTCATCCTGACCGTGCATCCATTTCGCGGGCAGGCCGGCCATGATGGGGTGATCCGCCGCGCGCGTGACCATGAGGAAAGGGTGCTGCTGGCCGTGATGTCCGCCGTTGCCGGGCGTGGTGTCGGCGGTCCATTTACCATCGCGCAAGCGGAGCAACGGGCCGCTCTTTTCATTGCGGCCGCCCCAGCCGCCGAGGCCGATCATTTCGTTGTAGGCTTTCCATTCGGGAAAGGAATTATTCGCCGCGTGGACGGGCACGAAGCCGCCACCGCCGCCCACGTATTTCTCAAAGGCCTCCTGCGCGGCGGGCGACCAGAGCGCGCCGTTATAGTTCGAGACGACGACTTGGTAGTCGGCAAATTTTGGGACGAAGCCATTCATGTCTTCGCCCTGTTTTGGCGAAGTAGCGACATCGACGGTGAAGAGGCCGGGCTCTTCCAAAATCTTTTTGATCTCAGGCGAAGTGGTCGCCCACGCGTGATTATTTTGCCCGTCGATGAGCAGGACTTTGATCGGCGCGGCTTGGGCGCAGATGGCGAGGGCGATGGAGAGGCAGGCTGGGAGAAGTTTCATCCTGGTGACGATAAGGAGACGGTGGGAACTTTGGCGAGCGTGGAGTGGAGCGACCATGCCAGCGGACGGAAGACTTGTGGCCCGCACCCGCTTCCCTAAATTGGCGTCTTGGAACTTCCCCGAAACCTTCTCTACGCCACCTCCGCGCGCATCGGCGGGCCGGGCCTCGATGCCGTCGCCTACGAGTCGCTCCGCGGTGCGCACGAAGCGGGCTGCCTCGGTCGCGCGCTCGCGTTTGGCAATCGCCAAAGCGAGGTGCCTGCCGATCGCATTCACACGCTCGCGTGGCATCCCGTGCGGCTCCTCTCGGGGATCGGCAGCCAGTATTACTACTCCGCGAAAAAGCACGCGCTCGACAAGGCGGCGGCGGCGGAGCTGGCGGGCGGAGATTACGATCTTTTCCACGGCTGGTCGGGCGAATGCGTGCGCACTTTGACCGAGGCAAAAAAGCGGGGCGTGCCGAGCATGATCGAGATCCCGACGTGGCATCGTCACAAGGGCAAGGTGAAGGCGCCGCGCCTCACGAAGAGCGAGCGCGAACGCGCGGAATCGGGCGGTTGGACTGGCGTGAAAAACCGGCTACTCGTGACGCGCCAGCAAGTGCTGGAGGAATACGATCTCGCCGATCTCATCCTCGCGCTTTCCGAAAAAGCGGAGGAAACTTTTCTCGCTGCGGGAGTGCCTGCGGAGAAACTTTTCCGGCACCATCGCGGGGTGAACGTCGAGCGGTTCACGCCAGCGGAAAAAGTGCCGGAGATTTTTCGCGCGGTGTTTGTCGGCGCACTGATCCAGCGGAAGGGCGTGCATCATCTGCTGGAAGTCTGGCACCGGCTGAATCTGAAGGACGCGGAACTCGTGCTCGTGGGATCGCTGCACGATGAGATGCGTCCGTGGCTCGACGAGTTTGGCGGCGATAAGGTGCGGCTCGCGGGTTTTGTCGCGAAGGTCGAGGACTGCTACCGGGAGGCGACGGTTCACGTTTTCCCATCGAGCTGCGAGGGAAGTGCGAAGGCGACCTATGAAGCGGCGGCGTGCGGACTGCCGCAGATCGTCACGCGCGAATCCGGCGACGTGGTGCAGGATGGCGTAAATGGAATGGTGATCCCCGCCGACGATCCCGATGCGCTCGCGGCAGCGATCCAGCGGCTCTACGATGATCGCGATCTTTGCGCGCAGTTCGGGGCGGCGGGGCGCGAGCGCGTGGTGGAAAATTTCACGTGGGAGCATTTTCGCGCGCGGCTGCTGGAGGCGTATCGCGTGGCGATGGGTGCGCGTCCGCAAACATGATGGCGTGGTGAGAATCCTCGTCCTCCAGCTCAAGCGCATCGGCGATTTGATCCTCACCACGCCGGCCCTGGGTGCCCTCCGCGCAGCGTACCCGGACGCGATCATCTCGCTCGCCGTCACGCCCGGATGCGCGTCGTTGCTCGGCGCGATCGACTCCATCAGCTCCGGTATCGTGCTCGGGCGCGGACGTGGATTTGCGCCGTGGCAGCAAGTGCTCACGGGACCGTGGGATTTGTGCATCGACTTCACCGGGAGCGACCGCTCCGCCCTCGCTGTCGCGGCCTCGCGGGCGAAAGAGCGCGCCACTTTCGCATGGGTAAAACGCTCGAAAGTCCGCGCGCTCGCCTACAATCGTTTCACCGATTCGCCCGTGCGCGAGCGGCACACCGTCGATCACTATCTCGACCTCGTGAACGGTCACGGTTCGCCCACCGAACCGCGCCTCGCCCTTCCCGAAAGTGCCCGCGCCGCCGCAGACGAAACGCTGCGGGCATCCGACATCACCGGCCCGTTTGTCCTCGTGCATCCCGGCTCCGCCCGAGCGGAAAAATACTGGCTGCTCGAGCGTTGGGCGGAAGTCATCGATTCCTTAAAATTGCCTCACATCATCACGACCGGTCCCGATGAATTCGAGCGCGCGCACGCCGCTTCCATCAAATCCGAAATCGTCCTCCCGCCCGACCTCCTCACGCTCGCCGCGCTCATCGAGCGCGCCGCGCTCGTCATTAGTTGCGACACCGCCGCCGTGCATTTCGCCGCCGCATTTGCGCGCCCGCAGATCGCCCTTTTCGGCCCCACGAATCCTTTCCACTGGCGGCCCCGCCACGACCGCGCCCTCGTCCTTTCCGCGGCCAAACCTGATGCGCCGCTCACCGATTTCACCCCTCGCATGAAAGGCGCGGCGATGGACGGCATCTCGACCGCGCTGGTCATCGGTGCTATTGCCTCCCTCACTCCGAACCCGAACTGATGTCCGCCAAATCCAAAATCGCCCAGCCGAAGCGCACGCTAGGCGAGTTCGTGCGCGAGACCATCCAGCCTTACAAACAGCTCGCGCCGTTTCTGAAACCGTATCGCGGCAAGTTCGCGCTCGGGATCGCTTGTGGCGTCGCCGCGGGCGGGGTCAATGGCTGCTACGCGCTCGTGCTGAAGCATGTGATGGAATACGTCTTTCCACACGGCGCAAAGGTGGCGACGCACGGCGCGGGTCTCGCGAACGCGCCGACCATCGACGGCATCCTGTGGATGTGCGCGCTCATTCCCGCGATGGTCGTGGCGCGCAGTTTTTTCGGCTACTTAAACGCGTTCTGGATGTCGTGGGTCAGCCTGCGGCTGCTCGTGGATATTCGCACGAAGCTCTTCCGCCACATCCTGCAGCAGTCGCTCGATTTCTTTGCCAAAACGCGATCCGGCCAGCTCCTCTCGCGCGTGAACAACGACGCGCGCATGGCCCAGCAGGCGCTCACGACGGTGAGCGGCGACATCGTCACGCAGCCCTTCGCGATCCTCTCGGCGATCGCCACGCTGTTTTACATCGACTGGCGTTTCACCCTCGGCAGCCTCGTGCTTTTCCCGATCTGCCTCATCCCGATCATCGTCTTCGGACGAAAAGTGCGGCAGGCGGGCAAGGACGAGGAAAACGAGGCCGGCGCGATGATGGTCATCATGCAGGAAGCGTTCGCTGGCATCCGCGTCATCAAATCGCTTTGTCGCGAGGAGGACGAGATGAAGGAGTTCGAGGACTCGAGCGCGACGCAGTTCCGCAACACGGTGAAGATCCGCAAGGCGATCGAAATCGTGAGCCCGCTCATCGAATCCGTCGCGGCGTGCGGCGTGGGGCTCGCGCTGTTTTACGTGTGGTACTATCACGTCAGCGCGGCGACGTTCATCGGCCTGCTCACCGGTCTGTTCATGCTCTACGATCCGGTGAAAAAGCTGAGTAAAGTGAGTGGGCAGATGCAGCGTTGCTTTGCCTCGACCACGCGCATTTTCGAGCTGCTCGCGCTGGAGCCGAGCGTGCAGGATTTGCCGGAGGCAAAGGTGCTGCCGAAGTCGCGCGGCGAGATTTATTTCGAGGATGTGTTTTTTCAATACCCGACCGGGGAAGCGGTGCTGAAGGGCATCAAGCTGCGGATCGAGCCGGGAAAAACGGTGGCGCTGGTCGGTGCGAGCGGCGCGGGAAAGAGCACGATGCTTTCGCTCATCCTGCGTTTCTACGATCCGAAATACGGACGCATTTACCTCGACGGCGAAAACATCTGCAGGGTGACGACGGAATCGCTCCGCGCACAGATGAGCATCGTCACGCAGGAGACATTTCTCTTTCACACCACGATCGCGGAAAACATCCGCTACGGACGCTTCGACGCGACGGATGAGGAAGTGCGCGAGGCGGCGCGGCAGGCTTTCGCACACGACTTCATCGAGAAGCAGTCGAAGGGCTACGAGACGGTGATCGGCGACAAAGGCTGTATGCTCTCCGGCGGACAGCAGCAGCGCGTTTCCATCGCGCGCGCCTTGCTGAAAAACGCGCCGATTCTGCTGCTCGATGAAGCCACGAGCGCGCTCGATTCCGAGTCCGAAACCGAAGTGCAGCGCGCCATCGACACGCTCGCCGAGGGCCGCACCGTCATCGCCATCGCACACCGCCTTTCCACGATCCTGAACGCCGACCAGATCGTGGTGATGGATCGCGGCGAGATCAAAGACGTGGGCACTCACGCCGAGCTTTACGAAAACAGCGCCTACTACCGCCGACTATACGATCTGCAATTTAAACGCCACCACGGCGAAGAAATCCCCGCCGCCGAACTCTCCGAAGTCTCCTGAAAATCACTGCCATGAAAATCCATTCCGTCCTTCTCCTGCTCACGCTCGCCGCATCCGCGCACGCGCAGTCTTCCACCGACGGCGCGATCAAAGCGACCGTGACGATGCTCGCCGACGGGCGCCATAAAAGCACCATCGTGAACCCCGAGACGCACACGTCGGAAGAGACGATCGAGGACAACAAAGGGAAGTTGCTGAGCAAAACCGTGTACGATCTCGACGACCGCGGACTTCCCCGAGTCGCGACCTTTTTCGACAAGGCAGGCAAGCAACTCTACAAAGCCGAATACCAGCGCGACGGCGCGGACCGGATCATCGGCGAAACTTACATGTCGATGACGGGACAGCC
>JANLQB010000943.1:0-9419 GCA_031367565.1 Verrucomicrobiota bacterium | reverse complement strand
CCGATGGCGAAGGTGAGCATCTTTTCTGTGAGGCAGCGGTAGAAATCGAGGCGGTGATTTTTGACGAGGATTTGCTTCAGCTCGCGGACGCCGTGGAAGGTTTCGCCGGTGATGAGCTGGCCCGCGGTGTCGATCGGCTGTTTGCGCTCCGTTTCGCGGAACATGCCCATCGCATTGAAATTCTCGAACGCGAGCCCGATCGGGTCCATGCGATCGTGGCAGCCGGCGCAGAGCGGTTTCTCGCGATGCAACGCCAGCGTCTCGCGGAGCGTGGGCTGGCGACCGTGGAAATCTTTCTCGGCGGCTTCGAGCGCGGGGACGTTGGCGGGCGGTGGCGGCGCGGGGGTGCCGAGGAAATTATCGAGCACGAACAGGCCGCGTTTTACCGGCGAAGTGCGGTCGGGATTCGACGTGACGACGAGCACGCTGCCCTGCGTGAGCACGCCGCCGCGCGGGCTGTCGGGGGGCAACGTGACGCGACGCATCTCGGGGCCGTTCACGCCGGGGATGCCGTAGAGGCTCGCGAGCTTTTCGTTAAGGAAGGTGTAATCGCTGTCGATCAGCTCGGTCACGCTGCGGTCTTCACGAAAAATGTGCGTGAAAAACAGCTCCGTCTCGCGCTGCATCGCTTCGCGCAATTCGCGGTCGAGCTCCAGCGGCTGCGGGCGCTTGCGGAATTGCTCGAACATGAGCCGCATTTCCTCCTTCTCCTCCGGCGTGCGTTTTTCCACGGGGATCGCCATCAGCTCCTGAATGCGTCGGCGGCGCTCCTCGTTCTCGCGCTCCTCGCCTTTGTCGCGCGCGAGGATCACGCGGCTGTTGATCGAGATGCCATCGACATCGCGGGCTTGCAGCCACTGGCCGGTGAAGTTGCGCACCATCGCGTTCGCGCGCGGATCGGCGGTCATGCGCCGCACTTGCACGGCGAGATTTTTTCGCAGCTCACCGGCGGCGGCGAGGCGGATGAGTTCGTCGTCCGGCATCGTGGACCAGAGGAAATAGGAGAGTCGCGAGGCGAGGGAATATTCGTCCACTTCGGCGACGGGCTGCGACTCGGAGCCGGGCGCACTTTCTTCGAGTCGGAAAAGGAAACGCGGCGACGCGAGCACGGCGACGAGCGCGTGAGCGACTCCGGTCTCGAAGGATTTTCCCGGCTGCGTGTAAACGCTCTCCGCGAGCGCGGTGAGGCGCTCGACGGTGGAATCATCCACACGTCGTCGAAAGGCTCGCGTCGCAAATTTTCGCAGCGCCTCGCTGGCGTCCGCGCGGCGGAGTTCCGGTGTCTTCGGGTCGTCGCGGGTGAAGAAGCGGTCGTAGTGGGGCGGGCGGGTCCAGAGTGTTTCATCCATCGGGCCGCGCAGCGTCAGCGACAGGATTTGGATCGAGAGTGAATTGATCTTTTTCTCGACCGGTGTCAGCGGCTCCAGCGTGAGCGCGAAACGATGCGCGCCCGCTTTCCACTGCTCATCGAAATCGAACCTGAACGTCTTAAAATCGTGCCAGCCGAATTCCCGCTGCATCACCTCGCGGTCGTCGATTTTGAAAACGACGCGGCATGTTCCCGGATCGAAATCGAAGTTTCCGCGCACCGCGAGTTCGAGCGCCACGCGATAGCTGCCGTCGTGCGCCACGTCTTGCGAAGTGCCCACATTTCCCGCCTCATAGTATGACAGCGAGCGGATCGGTTCGCGCCGCCCGCCGCCCTCGTCGCCGGCATTCTCCCGATGGAAACGATCCCCCGCGATCTTCATTTCCGGCACGACTCGCGACACGGTCGGCACGACTTCACTCACGATCGTCTTCGCGGCAGTGAAATATTTCTCTAGCAGGATCGGCGAGATGGTGAGCACGTCGCCGATGTTGTCAAAACCGTAGCCCGTGTCATCCGGCGGGAACTCGACCTCGCTATGAAAATCGCAGCCGGTGAGATCGCGGATCGTATTGCGATACTCGATGCGATTCAGCCGCCGCACCGTCACGCGGCCCGGATCAGGCGCATTCGGGTCGATGCCGAAGGCTTCATACTTGATCCACTTCTCGATCTTTTCGCGCTCCTCCACCGTCGGCTGCGATTTCTTCTTCGGCGGCATCAGGCCCGCGCGCATGTTTTTCAGGACGCCGAGCCACAACGAATGGCTCCCGAGCATCGCGTCGTCCGATTTGAATTCATCGAAAGCCACGCCGCCCTTTTTCTCCCCGTCCGCGTGGCAGTCGAAACAGTAGTTGCTCAGCAGCGGCTCGATCTCTTTGCGAAAATGCGCGGCGGCGGACGAGTCTTCGCCGCGCGACGATGCGCACGAAACGACGAGGACGAAAATGGGGAGCAGGCGCGAACGCATAGTCAAACCCTCTAACACTGCCACCACCGCCCGGCTAGTCTCGACCCCGTCTTTTAATCCACGCCGATGTCCTCGTTCCAGAGATCCGGCTTGTCGTGAATGAACTTCTCCATCATCTCGTAGCACTCGGGCAGGTCGAGAACGACGACCTCAATGCCGTGCTCGCGCATGAACTCCGGCGCGCCGGGAAACGTCCGGCTCTCGCCGACGATGACGCGTTTGATGCCAAACTGCACCGCCGCGCCCGCACAGAAATAACACGGCATGAGCGTGGAATAGAGCGTGCAGCCGCGATACGAGCCGAGGCGCCCCGCGTTGCGCAGGCAGTCCGTCTCGGCGTGCGTCATCGGGTCGTCGTTCTGCACGCGCCGGTTGTGCCCGCGCCCGAGCAGTTCGCCGTCCCGCATCAATGATGAGCCGATCGGGATCCCTCCCTCGGCCAGTCCCTGCCGCGCTTCGTCGATCGCGGCCTGCATGAAGGTGTCGATGTTTGGCATGCGCTCGACCGTGCCCGAAGCGATGGCCGGCGAGAAGCGTGAAGTCAGGCGATGGCTACTTCGCCTTCTCGATCAGCGCATACGCCGAGTGATTGTGGATACTCTCGAAGTTCTCCGCTTCCACGCGATACCAGGTGATGCGCGGCTCGCGATTCGCCCGCGCGGCAACGGCGCGGACGAGGTCTTCGACGAAAACCGGATTGTCGTAAGCACGCTCGGTCACGGCTTTTTCGTCGGGGCGCTTGAGCAAGCTGTAGAGCTCGCTCGACGCGCAATCTTCCACGAGGCGCACGAGTTCTTCGATCCATACGGGCTTCGTGCTACGCACCGAAAAGGTCACGAGCCCGCGCTGATTGTGCGCACCTTGCACGCTGATCGCCTTCGAGCATGGGCAAAGCGTGGTGACGGGGACAATGACGGTGACGATGAAATCGACGACGCCATCTTCGATCGTGGCGGCAAAACGCACGCCGTAATCCATGAGCCCGACCGCGCCGGAAACGGGCGCGCGTTTTTCCATGAAATACGGGAACTCAAACTCGACGTGCGCCTTCTCGGAATGCAGCCGCTCAGTGAGTTCGCGGAGGATCGTGTGGATGTTATCGACGTGCAGTTCGGGGCCGAATTCGTTGAGCACTTCCACAAAACGGCTCATGTGCGTGCCTTTAAACTGATGCGGCAAATCGACCGTCAGCGTCGCCGTCGCGACCGTGTGCTGGATCGCATGTGCCTTGTCGCGCACCTGCATCGGATAGCGGAGTCCTTTGATCCCGACGCGGTCGATGGCGATCTTTCGCGTGTCGCGCTGGGATTGAGTGTCGGTGAGATTGGTAAGCGAGGTCGGCTCCATGGAAACGAGTTGTTTAGCACAAAAACGGACGCCGCGAACTTTTGATGTTCGATGTCCGGAGTTCGATGTTCGATGTTTGCCGAAATGCGCGAATACCACGACCTGCTCCGACTCGTTTTAGATCACGGGAAATTCAAACCGGATCGCACCGGCACGGGCACGTATTCCGTTTTCGGCGCGCAGGCGCGGTTCGATCTCACGCGCGGCTTCCCCGTGCTCACGACGAAGAAGCTGCACCTGCGCTCGATCATCCACGAGCTGCTCTGGTTCCTGCGCGGCGAGACGAATGTGCATTACCTCCGCGAGAATGGCGTGACGATCTGGGACGAATGGGCCGACGCGGACGGGAATCTCGGGCGCGTGTACGGCGCGCAGTGGTGCGACTGGCGGACGGCGGACGGGCGCTCGATCCATCAGCTCGACCAAGTCATTTCGCAGATCAAAAAGAACCCGGACTCGCGCCGCCACCTCGTCACCGCGTGGAATCCCGGCGAAGTCGAAGGCATGGCCCTGCCACCCTGCCACGCGCTCTTTCAATTCTACGTCCACGACGGCGCGCTGAGTTGCCAGCTTTACCAGCGCAGTGCCGATCTCTTCCTCGGCGTCCCGTTTAACCTCGCGAGCTACGCCCTGCTCACGCACATGGTCGCGCAAGTCTGCGGCCTGCGCGCGGATACCTTCGTGCACACCTTCGGCGACCTGCATCTTTACGCGAACCACCTTGATCAAGCGCGTCTCCAACTGACGCGCGAGCCGCGCGCTTTGCCGACGATGAAACTGAACCCGGCGCTCACCGACATCCACGATTTCCGCTACGAAGACATCACGCTGGAAGGCTACGACCCGCACCCGGCGATCAAGGCGCCGATCGCAGTCTGATGAAAGCCATCGCCGCCATGTCCCTGAATCGCGTCATCGGATGCGACGGACAAATCCCGTGGCACCTGCCCGAGGATTTCCAGTGGTTCAAACGCACCACGCTCGGCCACACCGTGCTCATGGGCCGGAAAACTTTCGAGTCGCTCGGTAAGCCGCTGCCGGGCCGCCAGAATGTCGTCGTGACGCGCGGTCCCGATATTCCGGGAGTCGAAACGGTGCGCGATCTCGCCGCGTTCGAGCCCACAAAATGGCCGGGAGAAATCTTCATCATCGGCGGCGCGGAAATTTACGCGCAGACGTTGGCGCGATGCACCGATGTCTATCTCAGCGTCGTCTTCCGCGAGGTGGAAGGAGACGCCTTTTTCCCGCCGTTCGAGGATGCATTCGAGCTGGTCGATGTCCCGCTGCGCACCGCAGATTTCGAGGTTCGCCATTTCCGGCGGCGCGAGTAATTTCCCCGATGCAAATCGTCGCCCTCGTCAGCACCGCGCTCGCGTTTTTCGATGCCGCGCCCGTGCCGCCGAAGCCGGAATACCATCCCGTCGTGCTCGTCCACGGCATCCACTCGGACTCCCGCGACATGACGCGGATGGCCCGCCATTTTCGCGCCGAGGGCCGCGAAGTTTTCACGCCCGATCTTTCGCCGAATGGCGGTCAGGCGACGATCGAAGAACTCGGCCAGCAACTCGCCGAGTTCGCCGCCAGCCACATGCCGCGCGGGCGGAAGTTCGATCTCGTCGGCTTCAGCATGGGCGGGCTCGTGAGCCGTTATTACGTCCAGCGGCTCGGCGGCTCGGAGCACGTCGGGCACCTCATCACCCTCGCCGCCCCGCACCACGGCACCCTCCTCGCGCGACTGCATCCCGGCGCAGGCGCGGCGGAAATGCGACGCGACAGCGCGTTCCTCCGCGAACTCGCGACCGACAATGCCAAGCTCGCTCGCGTAAAATTCACCTGCTTCTACACGCCGCTCGATCTCGTCGTCGTTCCCGCGAGTAGTTCCGTGATGCCGCAAGCGCGCAACGTCCGCGTGTGGGCCTCGCTGCACCCATCGCTCATTTTGGAAAAACGCTGTATCCGCGCCGTGGCGAGCGCGCTGCGATCGTAGATTTCCGGGGAGCGCACGCGTCTCGCGTGCTGGTTGAGGCGTCCCGCCTCGACGAACTTTCCTGCGTAAGTATCCGCGGAAAAATCCACGAGCTTTCAAAACTACGCATCCATGAAAGTCCGCGAAAGCGGGACGCCTTCCCCAGCGCGCGAGACGCGTAAGCTCCCCGGAACAGACCCGCGCACTTTCTCTGATTGGCAAGCGTTGCGCGCTCCCCGTAGATAGTCGCGATGAATGCACCACGCGCAGGACAACGATGGGTCAGTGACAGCGAGCCGGAACTCGGGCTGGGGATCGTGTTGCGCGCAGAATTCGGGCGCGTGGAGCTTTTTTTCCCGGCGGTAAATGGGCACCGCCAGTACGCGCTGAAAACCGCGCCGCTCCGTCGCGTCGAATTCACGGCGGGCGACCGCATCAAACTGCACGATGGCGCGACCCTGCTCGTGGAGTCGGCGGAAGAGCGCGACGGGCTGCTCGTGTATCAGACCGAGGGGCGTGAGGTGAAAGAGGCGGAGCTTTCCGACACGATCAGTTTCAGCACGCCCGAGGCGCGGCTCATGGCTGGGCAGGTGGATGATTTGCAGACGTTCGACCTCCGCGCCGAGGCGCTCACGCGGCGCTGCCGGATGCGGAAATCCGCCGTGCGCGGCTTCGTCGGCGGGCGCGTGGATTTGATCCCGCACCAGATGTTCATCTCCTCGGAAGTGGCCTCCCGCCTTGCTCCGCGCGTGTTGCTCGCGGATGAAGTCGGGCTCGGAAAGACGATCGAAGCCAGCCTGATTTTGCATCGGCTACATCTCACGGGTCGCGCGGATCGCGTGCTCGTGCTCGTGCCGGAGCCGCTCATTCACCAGTGGTTCGTCGAGCTGCTGCGTCGCTTCAATTTGCTCTTCAGCCTCTTCGACGAAGAACGCTGCCGCGCCATTCAGGCGCACGATCCCGACACGAACCCCTTCCTCGACAGCCAGCTCGTGATTTGCAGCGTCGCCTTTCTTTCTGGAAGCGAGCCGCGCACCGCGCAGGCGCTCGCTGCCGGTTGGGATTTGCTCATCGTCGATGAAGCCCATCACCTCGAATGGACGCCCGCCGCCGCCAGCCCGCAGTACGCGCTCGTCGATGCGCTCGCACGCCAGACCACGAGCCTGCTCCTGCTGACCGCCACCCCGCAGCAACTCGGCCCCGAAGGCCACTTCGCACGCCTGCGCCTCCTCGATCCCGATCGCTACACCGACCTCGAAAAATTTCTCGGCGAGGCGGACCACTACGAGCAGGTCGCGAAAGCGATTGACCGCGTGATCGGCGGCAAACCGCTGACCGCTGCGGATCGAAAACTCTTCGGCGAAAAATCCCCGCGCGTGCGCAAGCACGCCGAGGCGCTCGCGGACGGCGAGGAAAGTGCGCGGTCGCATCTCGTCTCCGAGTTGCTCGATGAATTCGGCACGGGCCGCGTGATGTTTCGCAACACCCGCGCCGCGCTTTCCGGCTTTCCCGAGCGCCGGGCCAAGCTCGTGCCGCTCGATGCCGGCGCGGATGCGATGACGGCGAAGATCAAATGGCTCGTCGGTTTCCTGCGCGAAGCGGGGGACGAAAAAGTGCTACTCATCTGCCGCACGCGCGAGCTGGCAGAGGAAATTTCCGCGCGCATCCAGCAGGAAGTGAACATGAAAGTCGGCCTCTTCCACGAAGGGCTGACGCTGCTTCAGCGCGACCGAAACGCGGCCTTCTTCTCCGAGCCCGAGGGCGCGCGAGTCCTGATCTGCTCAGAGATCGGGAGCGAAGGACGTAACTTTCAGTTCGCGCACCGGCTCGTGCTTTTCGATCTGCCTGCAAACCCGGAACTGCTCGAACAACGCATCGGTCGCCTCGACCGCATCGGCCAGACCGCGACCATCGAAATCTACGTGCCGTATCTGCGCGCCACGGAGTCCGAAGTCCTCGCGCGGTGGTATCACGAAGGACTCGGCGCGTTTGAAAGGAACCCGCACGGTGCGGCCGAAATCGCGCGCGCTCTGTCCGACGATCTCAGGGCGCTGCGCGATGATTTCGACGCAAAGAAACTCACCGCGTTCCTCAAAAAAACGCGCGAACGCCACGCGCAAGTCGCGAAGAAACTGGAGCGCGGACACGACCGTCTGCTCGAACTGAATTCCTGCAAACCCTCGCGCGCCGAGGAAATCATCGCGCAGATTCGCGCGCAGGATTCTGACGACGGGTTCGAGACGTTTTTCATTCGGATGCTCGATCACTTCGGCGTGCATGTAGAGGAACTCGGCAGCCGCAGTCACCTGCTGTTACCCGGTCATCTGCTCACCGATGCCTTCCCGGCCCTGCCGCCGGAAGGCCTGACTGTCACCTTCGAGCGCACGCGCGCTCTCAGCCGCGAAGACCTCGGCTTCATGGGCCCGGATCATCCGCTCGTGCGCGGCGCGCTCGATCTTTTGCTCGGCCTCGAATCTGGCAATTGTGCGTTCGGCGTTTGGAAAGATTCCGGCTCTGAAGGCATCCTCCTGGAAATCTGCGCCGTCGCCGAATGCCTCGCGCCTGCCGCTCTGCACGCCGACCGTTTCCTGCCCGCGACGCCGATCCGCGTCGTGGTCGATCACGCCGCCGCCGATCACACCGAAGACGAAACCGTCGCGAGCGCCGTCTTGGAGAAAGGCGACATCTTCAAACTGCTCGACCGGCCCGTGGTGAAGAAAAAGCTGTTTCCCGCGATGTTGGAAAAAGCGCAGGCGCTCGCCGAAGTGCGGATGCAAAACATCGTGGCCGCCGCCAGTGCCGCGATGGATTCGCAACTGCAAGACGAGATCGAACGCCTCGAAGATTTGCGCGCGATCAACGACCACGTCCGGCCCGAAGAAATCGCCGCCGTCCGCCAGCAAAAGACCGACCTGCAAATCGCGCTCACCTCCGCGCGGCTCCGGTTGGATTCACTCCGGCTGATTTGGCGGATGCCGTAGCGACGCCATCCACCAGCGCACGCGTTACTTCGCCGTCTTCTTTTTCAGATCATCCCAAAACGCACCCACCGAATCCTTCCGAATTTGCCGCGCCGGGATGTCGATGAATTTGTCCGCCGGGATCACGCTCATGTCGCCATTCACTAGCGCCGCGAGTATTTCCACCGAGCGGTAGCCATACATATACGGATTCTGCACGACCGTGCCGTGGACGGTGCCGTCCTCGACCCCTTTGAGCGTCGCGGCATCTTCGTCGAAGGCCACGACCTTCACCTCGCCGAGTTTGTTCGCGCGGCCGAGTGCTTCGAGGATGAGCGGCGTATTGTAGGCGAAGAGGCCGACCATGCAGCCAATGTCGGGATATTTTGAAAGCGCGTCTTCCACGTTGGCTTTGCCCTTCGCGAGGTCGGTTTGGTCCGTGAGCGTGCCCAGGATTTTGTAGCCATTTTCTTCGATCACTTCCGATACCGGGTCCGCGCGATTCGGATCGGCAGAACGGCCCAAGATGCCATCGATGCAGCCCTGGCGACGGCGCTTGGCGTTGTCCTGCTCAGTGCGTCCGATGAAAAATATCACGCTCCCGCCATTCGGCATCGCCTCGCGGACGAGATCGCCGCAGAGGAGTCCCGCAGCGTAGTTATCCATGCCGATGTAGAGCAGGCGCTCGCTCGCCGGCGCATCGGAGTCGTGGGTGATGAGCTTGGTGCGCTTCGCGACGTTGTTGAGGAGTTCGGTTTGATTCGCCGGATCAATCGCGCTCACCGCGATGCCATCTACGCCGCGCGT
>JANLQB010000924.1:0-1760 GCA_031367565.1 Verrucomicrobiota bacterium | reverse complement strand
CATCCGGCGTCGGCACGTGAAATGGCTCGTTATACATCTCCGTCGCCGGTAGGTCCCAATTCGCCGGTATGCCTTTAGCGATCGGGTGATCGGGCAGCAGCGTCATGAGATGGCTCGGTTTGCCGTCGGTCCGATACGCCGGGAAAATGCAGCCGGGCAGGATGAGCTGCCACTCGCCATTTCCCATTTTGGAAAGCGCGGGCGTCAGCGGCTCATCGCGCTTCGGCACGGTGAACGGTTTCGGGCGGACAAGATTCAGCTTCGCCGTCGCGCGTTCCGCTTCCGGGATTTGCTTCATCGCGTCCTCAATCGCCCGCGCATACATCGCCTCCGTGAATGGCTGCGACCAATGCGCCGAGTGCAACGCGATGAGCGAAAGTTTGCCCGCCTTAATGCGGTCCACGATGCCGCGGACGACCGCGTGATTCACATCCGGCTGCCGCACGTGCCCCCACCAGATGAGCACATCCGTCGCATCCAGCGTGGCGGCGGCGAGACCCTGCTCAGGGTCATCGATCCCGACGCTTTTCACGGTGAAACCCGGCTGTTTTGCGAGATGCGCCGCGATCGCATTGCCGAGGAAGTTTTCGTAAGCCTGCGATTGTTGCGGCTGGCGTTCGTCCCAGACGAGGACGCGGACGGGAGCGGGTTCGGCGAAAGCAGTCATGGTAAAGGCGAGGACGAGAGAGAGGATGGTGGGTAATTTCATGGAAAGAATGGAGAAGATCGCGGGCAGCCGGACATCGGCGAGCGCGGCGGAGGTGAGTGCGAGGAAGAAGGAAACGATTCGGGCGTTCATTGGGAAATTGGTTATTCCACGACGACGACGGGCTTCCCAAGCACATTCATCCGCAGCGCAATGCCGAGCCCCGCGCCCGCTACCGCGCCGAGCATGGGCAGGCGTATGACGATGCCGTGTCCCGCATCGAGTCCGCGCAGCTTCCATGAAGTGGCTTGGAACTGGCCGCGAGAAATCATTCGCCCGCTCTCTGCCGCGTTGCGTCGCCGCTTGGAAACGGTGGAGCGGTCAGAGCACGCCTTGGCTTCACTTACGTTTGGTTCGCTGCATTTCACGGGTGAGTTATCCCACCGCGACATGAGCAGCAAGATGGAGGTCAAAGGCCGGATGTTCTTCGCTCACGCGTATGATGTCGTTTATTCTATGATCGACGCCCGCAACGGAGCGATAGGTATCGTGCCCGAGTCCATGCCGCGCGTGGCGTTCAGCTCGGAGTATCCCATCTATGAAGTGCGATGCCGCCATCGCACTGCCTGAGTATGTGAAGCTGCTCTTTCGCATGGGTAGCTTCCGCGAGCGCATCAACAGCCTCATCAGCGGAGCCAGTGGCCGCAAGCGAGTGGAACCCAGCACGCTGGAAAGCATCGAAGTTCCATTGCCGCCACTTACCACCCAGCAAGCTATTGTCGCCTATTGGCAAGCGACGCAGGACAGGAATGCCGCCACCCTCAAAGCCGCTGACGAACACGACGCCTCCATTCGTTGGAAGTTCTTGGAAGCACTCTGAGGTGCTCTAGATTTCTGGACCAAGAGCCTACAGAATCGAAGACCCATGAACCTAGCACCCCGCAAACGATACACCCCCGAGTTCAAGGCGCAAGCCGTTGAGCTTCTGAGCACAGGCAAGCCTGTCTCCCAAGTCGCCGAAGAACTCTGCATCAGCAGCGACCTGCTCTATAGCTGGAGACACAGCTCGCAGGTCGCGCAGCTCGGCAGCGCAGGAGCGCGCGCCGTAGGCGAG
>JANLQB010000878.1:0-7759 GCA_031367565.1 Verrucomicrobiota bacterium | reverse complement strand
CGAGACATCCTTGAGCACCTGAAACTGCTGCTGAAACGTGAACTTCACCATGAACGCCGAGCTGCCGATGAGCACGAGCGCGAAGATGAGCATGAAGTAGAAGACCTTCAGGCGGACGAGCTCCAGAAGGGTGTTCGACGCGATGGCGGCGATGCGGGCGGGAGAAAAGGTGCGGTGTTTGGAAGTCGGTGAAGGCATCGGATCGCGGTGGTGCGGATTAATGGGTGAAAGCGGCGGGTTCAAGCTTGTGCGTATCGTGGAATGGGCCACTTTGGACGTGCTTCCTTCCCGGAGCAGCGTCCGGTCGGAGTAAAATATTTACCCTCCCATGCGCTCCTCCTCCTGGTTCTCCCGGCTCCTTCCGTTCGCTCTTTCCGTGGTCGCGGGCGGCTCGCTGCGCGCGGAAATCCAATACGTCATCGCCATCAGCATCGACGGAGGCCGTGGCGATTTTATCCAGTCGTTCATCGACACCGCGCCGACGGAGTTCCCGAGTTTCAAACGGCTGCGCGACCAGTCGGGTTCCACCTTTAATGCGCGGTGCGATTACACGGATTCGATCACCATTCCCGATCACCTCGCGATGCTCACCGGGCGTCCAGTGCGCCAGCCGACCGGCCTGCCCGCAACGATTTCGCACGGCATCATCTCCGATGCGCCGCTGACGACCGAGACGGCGCACAATAGCGGCCTCAACCCGGGCGTTTACAAGGCGAGCATCTTCGACGTGGTCCACGATCGCGGGCTGAGCACCGCCCTTTACATGGGAAAAACGCGCCTCACGATTTGCGATCGCAGTTGGGACGCCACGAACGGCGCGCTCGATCTGATCGGTGCCAACAACGGACGCGATAAAATCGACTTCGCCCACCTCGTGGAGGCGAGCGGAGATGCCACGGCGACGCCGGGGATTCTGGCGGAGTTCGTCGCCACCATCCAGGCGGGCACGCTTAAAAATTTCACTCTGTGGCATGTCGCCGACACCGACTACGCGGGCCACTCGGGCGGTTGGAGCACGACCGTTGGCGGCACTTACCGCAACGTGATGAAAGTCGCCGATGGCTGGCTCGGCCAGATCCTCGATGCGGTGCAAAACAACGCCACGCTCGCGGGCAAGGTCGCGCTCATGCTCACGGCCGATCACGGTGGCGGAGGTGCCACGCCCAACAATACGCACACCGACTTCGCGCTTCAGGGGAACTACACGATCCCGTTTTTCCTCTCCGCGCCAGGCATCCCGGGTGGCAGCAATCTTTACGACACGCTGGAAAATCGTTTTGATGCAGGCGCGGGCCGTCCGGCTTACCCCGACGCGCGCCAACCGATTCGCAATGGGGACGTGGCGAATTTTTCCACCGCACTCCTCGGCCTCCCGAGCGTCCCCGGTTCGCTCATGGTGCCGGAATTTAAGAAGCCCGTGAACGTCACCCGCGCCGGCGAGGTCGTGACCGTGAAGTGGCCCGTCTATCTCACGAAATGGACGCTCGAATTCACCGACGATCTCGCCGCCCTGCCGTGGCAAACCGTGACCAGCAGCATCACCGAGAGCGGTGGCCAGCGCGTCCACACCGTCGCCGTCCCGGCCCCGACGATCCGCTTCTTTCGCCTGCGCCGTCCGACCGGGCCGTAAACGCACGACGCTCATGCGGTGCCGCCTCCCGGGCGGGTGACATCGAGGAAATAACGTTCGAGATTTTGTTGCGGCTTCCGCCGATCGACCATGCGAACGCCGGCCGCGCGCACTTCCGACTCGATGCGCGCCAGTAGTTCCGGACTGGCGTTTTCCAAAATCAGCTCGGTCTGATTTTCGATCGAAATCAAATCATCGAGCCGCCCTTCGCGCACGAGGACTCCTTCATGCAGGATGCCGATGCGGTCGCAAATTTCCTGAACCTGCCCGAGTAAGTGCGAGCAGAGAAGCACGGTAAGGCCGCGCTTTTTGAAATCCAAAATGAGATCACGAATCTCGCGCGAGCCCGCTGGATCGACGCCTGCCGTTGGTTCATCGAGCACCAGCAAACGCGGCTCCTGCACGAGCGCTTGCGCGAGGCCGATGCGCTGGAGCATGCCTTTCGAGTAACCGCCGATGCGGCGGTTCGCGGCGTTTTCCAGGCCGACGAGCGCGAGCAATTCTTTCGTGCGTGCTTTCAACTTCGCACCGCGCAGCCCGCAGATTTTTCCGTAAAATTGCAGGGTCTCCTCGCCGGTGAGGAACTTGTAGAAGTATGGATTCTCCGGCAGGAAACCGACATCCTCGCGACTTTCCACTTCCGTCGAACTGCGCCCAAAAATTTCCGTCTTCCCAGAAGTCGGTCGCACCAGCCCAAGCACGATTTTCATGGCTGTGGATTTGCCCGATCCATTCGGCCCGAGCAGCCCGTACACTTGCCCCGGCTCGACATCCAGTGAGAGATTTTTCACTGCGGTCACGATCTCTTTGCGAAAAGGGATCGGGTAAGTCTTGGTGACGTTTTTAATGGAGATGGCGGAATCGGGCATGGCGGCGGGGCACAATGGCGGCGGATTGTTACCGGTCTGTTACCGCATCGACAAGAGTCTCCGCAACCGCCGTCATTGCGCCGCCTTGCCATTTACCTCCGGCACTTTCTTGAAAGTCGCGCCGCCGTCGGTCAAATGGTCGTCGCGGGAAACTTTCACGCTGGCGGCGGCGATCCGTTCACCTTCGGTTCCCATGCGCTTCCAAATTTTTCCGCCATCGCGCGTGAGCCAAAAACCTCCGTCCGCCCGAAACGCCGCCTGCACCTCTGGATCAAAATCCGGCCGACGATCCGGTTCCCGCGAACGCACCCCGCCCGTGAACCCACCGTAACCGCCGGTCCCCGTAGGATTCGTGGCAAAATTCCAGTTTGCAAAATACGTGCTCTCTGGTCACCACGGCCAGCGCACTTCCATCATCATGATGTCCGAGCCGTCCGCGACATTCTCACCGGACCACGTCGCGCGCAGGAAATACGCTGCCCGCAATTAGGAGGGCCAGCGCCGTAAATGAGCGAGTAAAGAACCGGATCGGGGAGGGGAATCGTTTCATCGTCGCAACGACAACCTCGGATGGGGGCTCAGTGACGTTTTTTTCGTAAACGCGGCGCTACGGCGCGATCTCGAATCCGCGCAGGCCCGTGAGCGGCGAGGTCACGGTGGCGCACACGCTCTTGATGTGGCTTTTGAGCTGGCTCTCCACGATGCCTTCGAGGAACGCTTCGACCTCCTCCGTTTCGCCGCTGCATTGCAGCTCCACGCGACCGTCATCAAGATTCCGCACCCAGCCGACGACTTCATAGCCGCAGGCGATTTGTTTGCAGGTGATGCGGAAGCCGACGGCTTGAACGCGGCCTTCGTAAAAGACTTGGCGGGCGGTCATCGAGCTAACGAATTAAGCGGCGTGGGAGACGGCGAGTTTGCGACCTTTGAATTTGATGCCGTTCAGTTTTTTCAACACGAGTTCGGCGGCATCGTTGGCGACATCCACGAAGGACGTTTTCGTCTGCACGCGGATCGCGCCGATGTTTTCCTTCGGCAAGCGCGCAACGCCTGCGATCACGCCGACGAGATCGCCGGGTGTGATTTGGTGGTCGCGTCCGAGATTGAAATTCAGGCGTGTCATTCCAGCTTCGTGTGAGACGGGCGACTCTACACGCTCGGGGCGGTCTGGCCGCTCGGCACGTTCAGGGCGATCTTCGCGAAATGGCGGACGCGCTTCCGGGCGCGCTTCGCGGAACGGAGGGCGCTCTTTCCGATCGTCGTTTCGTTGAAAACCAGCGGGGCGATCACGCGGGCCGGAACGCTGCTCGTATTTCGGAAACTCGCGATTCGATCCGTATTCGCGGCGCGCGGGCGCGGGGTTGTCTTCGGGAATCGGCGCGGCGGATTTCGCTTCGTCGCCGAGGAGATGGATGAGCGCGCTGGAGATGTCGGTGGGCGAATGACCCGCTTCGAGCAGGCGGTCGATCACCGCATCGTGGCGTTTGAAATCGCCCTTTTCCAACGTCTCCTTCAATGACTCGAAAAACACATTCGTGCGCTTCTCCTCGACCTCTTCGGCGGACGGCACCTTCTCGCGTTTGATCCGGCCTCGCGTGAACTTGATGATGTTCTGCATCTTCCAAATCTCGCGCCCGGCCACGAACGTAATCGCGCGCCCGACCTTGCCCGCGCGGCCGGTGCGGCCGATGCGATGCACGTAATCCTCGCCGTCGTGCGGTAGGTCGTAGTTGAACACGACTTCGATGTCGTCCACGTCCAGCCCGCGCGCCGCGACGTCGGTCGCCACGAGGAACTCGAAGCTCTTCTTGCGAAACTTCGCCATCACGCGCTCGCGCATCTGCTGCGTGATGTCGCCGTGCAATTTATCCGCCGAATATCCGCGCGCGATCAGATGCTCGGTCAGCTCGTCGCACATCATCTTCGTCGCGCAAAAGATGATCGCGTATTTAATGTCGTACAGGTCGATCAAACGTCCGAGCACTTCCAGCTTCGAGCGACGATCCACTTCGTAATAGACCTGCTCGATCAACGGCGCATCCATCGTCGCCGACTCGATCCGCACGTTCACCGGATCGCGTGAATAATTTTTGATGAGCGCCTTGATCGGCTGCGGCAGCGTCGCCGAAAAGAAAACCGTCTGCCGTTCGGTAGGCGCTTGTTTCAGGATCGTTTCGATGTCTTCGCGAAAGCCCATGTCGAGCATCCGGTCGGCTTCATCGAGCACGACCATCTTGAGCTGATCGAGCTTCAGCGATCCGCGCGAAAGGTGATCCATGACGCGCCCCGGCGTGCCGATGATGATCTGCGATCCGGCCTGCAAACCTTTGTATTGCCGGTCGTAACTCTGCCCGCCGTAGATCGGCAGCTCGCGCACGCCCTTTTTGAAAAAGGCGAGTTTCGCGACTTCCTCGGCCACCTGCACCGCCAGCTCACGCGTCGGGCACAAAATCAGCACCTGCGGCGCGCGCAGCGAGGCATCGACTTTCTCGATGGCTGGCAGCGCAAACGCCGCCGTTTTCCCCGAGCCCGTCTGGGATTGCCCGACGACATCGCGCCCCGAAAGCAGCACCGGAATCGCCTCCGACTGGATGGGCGACGCCTCCTCGTAGCCGACGCGCGCGATTGCCTTGAGCAAGTCGGGCGAGAGGCCGAGTTCTGAAAAAAGTTTCTTTTGCATAGCCCGCAAGCTACGGCGGATCACCGGGCTAAGCGAATGGAATCCCGCGCTTTCTCGCGCTCGGTGCTAATGCTCACGCTTAATTACTCGCCAGAATATTTTCAAAATGACGCTTTCGTGGTGATGCGCCTTGGAAAACGGGAAATGTTTTTGAGGAAAACGCTAGCGTATGGGTTGAATGGCCGTAAATATGCCCATATGAAAACCACGATCGAACTCGATGACGAAAAGCTCGAGAGCATCATGAGAGCGATGAGCTTCAAAACTCGCAAGGAAGCCATCGACTGGGCGTTGACCGAGGGTGAGAGGCTCGCGGTGATGCACAGCATCAGGGCCAATCCTTGGTCGGCTGAAATGCTGAGGGACGCGGTCGATGCGGACTACGATGTGCTTGCCGTCCGGCGCGGGGTGCGGACTTACAAGGAGGACTGATGGACGATCTCGATGAGCCGATTTTGGTCGATTCGGCGATTTATATCAATCGGTTGCAGGCCGGGATCGATATCCGTCAGGAGTTGATGCCGTATCTCGCGAACGGGATGCTTTTCAACTGCGGTATCGTGCGCGGGGAAGTCATTCGCGGCTTCAAAAACACGCGGTTGAAGGCGGAGATGACGGCGTTTTTCAATATCATCCCCGAGGTGCCGACGACCGCGAAGATGTGGCAAACGGTCGCGGAGATGGCTTGGACGCTGGATCGCACGACGGGCGGGAGGCGTCCGCTCACCGACATCATCATCGCCCGGTGTGCCATGAACATTGGCGCGGTGCTGGTGTCGCCGGACAAACATTTCCGCGACATCCCGGGGCTGAAAGTCCGCGAATCGCTGTAGCTCCGCCTGCTGGGTAAAAAGTGGGCGTCCGCGCTGGCGTGCGCCTCTCGACACCACGCCCGCGCGCCGCCTTACTGCGCGGTTCGCTGCATGTTTCCTTCGTTCCTTACGACCATCCTCTTTTCGCTTTCCGTGGTTTTCGCATCGCGGTCGGCGAAGCTGCTCGGCGGCGCTCGAGCAAATCTTTCGCGCATCTCGCTGGCCACGGCGTTTCTCGCGGTCTGGGCACATGGCTTCGGTGCGGGGTTGCGCGGTCCGGCATTCTGGTGGTTTTTCTTTGGCGGCTGCGTCGGGTTCGGTCTGGGCGACATGGCGCTCTTTGCTTCGCTGCCGCGGATCGGGCCGCGGCTAGCGATTCTCCTCACGCAATGTCTTGCGGCTCCTTTGGCTGCGATTGCGGAAAGGGCTTGGCTCGGGACGACGCTCACGGCGGCGGAGCTTTGGTGCGCGGTAGTCATCCTGGTCGGCGTCGGTGTCGCGCTCGCGCCGGATCGCGGGGCGAAAATTCCGCGCCGCGTGTTTTGGATCGGCGTGCTGGCGGGCGTCGGTTCGGCGGTGGGCCAGGGGATGGGCGCGGTCATCAGCCGCAAGGCAAACGAAGTCGCCACGCTCGCGCACTTCCCGATCGACGGCGGGAGCGCGGCATATCAGCGCATCATCGGTGGCCTGCTCGTCACGCTGATCGCGTTTATTTTTCTACGAAAACAAAAGACGGATACGGCTCCGCAATGGCGCGCTGCCGCACCGTGGACCGTGGCCAATGCGCTCGCCGGACCCGCCATCGGCGTCGGTTGTTTCCAATGGGCGCTCGCGACCACGCCGAGCGGCGTCGTGCTTCCGATCATCGCCACGTCGCCCGTCGTCACGATCATCCTCGCACGGTTTATCGATGGCACGCGCCCGACCCGCCGCGCCGTCGCGGGCGGCATCATCGCGGTCGCCGGAGCTGTTGTGTTAAAACTAGCGCACGCGGGAGGTTAAAGTTTCCGCAGCTTGATGTCGCGCACCGCTCCGCGCGTGCGGTAGGTCGCGATACCGAAAGGTTTGGAGAGTTCGATTTCCCCCGCCCGCATCGCGATGCGCTTTCCCTGAAGATCGAGATCCACGGCCTGCGCATCGTCGATCCACGTTTCGAGTTTCTCCTTCGTCACCCGCACGCGGAGCTTGTACCAGCGGTTCTTCTCGAACTTCTTCGTCTGGTTCGTCTCGTTCTCGGATGCGTCATCGCCATTGATGCTGGAGATGCCGACGAGCGAGCCGCCCCAACCGCCGACGACAAACGTGCAGTGCGTTTCGCCGATGGGAAAAGTGAGCGCGCAGAAAAAATCGCTGCCTTCGATCCGCATCGCTTCCAGCTCCACCTCGTAGTTCTCCCTCGGGATGTCGCCGGTGTAGTTCATCCCCGTGATGTCACTGCCCATGTCCATGACCATGCGCCCGTCGGCCACGGTCACGTCGCCCTGTCCACCAAAGCCTGGGTTTTTCCAGCCATTGAGCGTTTTGCCGTCAAAAAGTGGAGTCCACTCCGTGGTCTTCGGCGCGGGCGCATTCGTGAGTTCGCGCAGTTGCGCGAGGATCGGTGGCACCGCTTTCCACGCGTCTTCCTTCGCTTCGTATTCGAGCGCGACCCAGCCTTGGTAATTGGCGTCGCGTAGAATTTTTACGACACGCGCGAGATCGGCGGGCTCGTTTTCTTTCGCGCCCGCGCGGCGGATTTCCGACTTCACCTGCACGTTCACCGCATACG
>JANLQB010000289.1:0-14721 GCA_031367565.1 Verrucomicrobiota bacterium | reverse complement strand
TGGAGATTTCCCCCTTTGACATCTGTAACCGACACGATTACAGATCGCCGCTCAATGGCTGCCAATTGCCGATTCGCTTTCGCGGTTCACATCCTTTCCGTTCTCGCTCTGAAGGAAAACGAGGGCGTGACTTCGGACATGCTCGCGGGCAGCGTGAATACGAATCCCGTGGTGATCCGCCGTATCGTTTCCGCACTTCAGCAAGCCGGCCTCGTGGCGACGGCGAAGGGTGCGCGTGGCGGGGTGAAACTGGCGCTTTCGCCGGAAAACATTTCGCTCGGTGCGGTGCATCGCGCGATGGGATCGCCGACGAGTTTTGCCGGGCACCGGCATGAGCCGAATCAGTGCTGCAAAGTCGGGCGCAATATCGTGCTCGTGCTGAATGAAGTTTTCGCCTCGGCGCAGGCAGCGCTGGATGACGCGCTTTCGCGGCGTTCGATCGCGGATGTGGTCGCCACGATTTCTCTCGAATCCGAAGCGCCGCCGCGCGCGAAAAAAGTGAGCCCGCGCAGGGCCGCTTGATCGGTTTTTTCCGATTCCGACTCCACACCAACACACCACCATGCTGCTCGATACCCAACACGTCGATCCACCATCCGCCCTTCATCCGAACACGGCGCGGCCAGCGCCGATTCTCACGCACATGGAGTTGCGCGAGGACGAATTCTGGCGCGGGATTCCCGGTTACGCGCAGGTGAGCGCCGCCGATTTTGAATCGCATCTTTTTCAGCAGAAAAACGCCGTCACGAACGTGCGGCAATTGCGGGAAACTCTCGGGGCGCTCGTCCCGGAGAGCTTTTATGAAGACCTCGCCGCCGGGATGCGTCACGCCCCGATGGCGCTGCGCATTTCCCCGTATCTGCTCGCGCTCGCGGACTGGACCGATCCGCTCGCCGACCCGATCCGCTCGCAATTTCTCCCGCTTCGCTCGCAGCAGCTTCCCGATCACCCGATGCTCCGCCTCGACTCGCTGCACGAGCAGGCCGACTCGCCCGTGCCCGGCCTCACGCATCGCTACCCGGACAAGGCGCTCTTTTTGCCACAGGATTCGTGTCCGGTTTACTGTCGATTTTGCACGCGCAGTTACACCGTGGGCAATGACACCGAGGGAGTGGAAAAGCTGCGCATCGTCGCAAATCTCGCGCGCTGGGAGCAGGCGTTCGCGTATATCGAATCGCGGCCCGAACTCGAAGACATCGTGATCAGCGGCGGAGACAGCTACAATTTGAAGGCGGATCATATCGCGCTGATCGGCGAGCGCCTTTTGAAAATGCCGAACATCCGCCGCATCCGCTACGCCACGAAAGGGCTGTGCGTTTTGCCCCAAAAAATCCTGACCGATGAACCGTGGCTCGACGCGCTCACCGGTGTCGTGGAACTCGGCCGCCGCCTGCACAAAGACGTGGTCGTCCACACGCATTTTAATCATCCGAACGAAATCACCGGCATCACGCGCAAAGCGATGAACCGGATGACCGAGCGCGGCATCCTCGTGCGCTGCCAGACTGTGCTCCAGCGCACCGTCAACGACACGCCCCAAACGATGCAGCTTCTCGTAAAACGGCTCAGCCACGTGAACGTGCATCCGTATTACGTCTATACGCACGACCTCGTCCCCGGCGTCGAAGACCTCCGCACCACGCTCGACACCGCGCTGCGCCTGGAAAAACACGTCCGCGGTGCAACCGCCGGATTCAACACACCCGCCTTCGTGGTGGACACCATGGGCGGCGGCGGAAAACGCGACGTGCATTCCCACGAACACTACGACCGCGCGACCGGCATCGCCGTCTTTACCAGCCCGAGCGTGAAGCCCGGCGTGAAATTCCTCTACTTCGACCCGATCAACGCGCTCGACGAAGAACGCCAATGGCGCTGGACCCAGCCCCTCGAACGGCAGGCCATGATGGACGACGCGCTCGACGCGGCGGGGAGTTGATAGACCACGAAAAACGCGGCAACTAAATAGGATTACGGCTTGCCGGGGTGGTTCGATAAAGAGACGCCGTTTCATTTACGCTACCCGACCCGCGTTTTCCGCTGTCTGTCCCCTCTCACGGCGCGAAAGAGGAACTTGGCGCGCGGTGGATGGCACCTGGCGTCCGCTTTTCGGCGGCCTCGCTGAGCACGGCGGAGGCGGCGGTGATTGTCGATGGGGCGTTCAAGGTCGGGCGGTCATTCAGTATTTTGAATGGCGATGATCCCAAAAAAATCGGCGCTCAGAGTGCCGTCGCGGATTTGGATTTGCGCGGCGGGATTTTCGACTAAAAGAGCGGCCTTTCCGTGGCTTACAAACGAACGAAATCCAAAAACAAACGCACGCCGCGCCGGATCCTGATGGCGGGGACGGAGGCCTATGAGCCGCAGCCGCTCACCATCCCGACGTGGTGGCTGAATACCGTCTTCGGCCTCTTCCTCGCGCCGATCGCGATCCTGCTCACGCAGAGTTTGTTCACCTGTTTTCACCAGGCGGTGCCGCACCATTTTTGGACGACGGAAGAGTTTCGCTTTTTCGTGATCGGCGCGGCGGCGTGGGTCGCGATTTTCTTTGCCAGCGCGTGGGCGTTTGGTGAGCCGCGGCCGCTGCGCGTGTATGTGTTCGGGCATGAGCTGACGCACGCGATCTGGGTGTGGCTGATGGGCGGGCGCGTGATGCATTTTAAAGTGCGGCGCGACGGCGGACACATCATCACGGACACGAACAATTTCCTCATCGCCCTCGCGCCGTATTTTTACCCGCTCTACAGCCTCGCCGTCATCGCGCTCTACGGCGTCGTGAGCATTTTTTACAACGTCGAGTCCTTCACTCCCCTGCTCTTCGGGCTACTCGGGCTGACGTGGTGTTTTCACATGAGCTTCTCGATCTGGATGATCCCGAAAGGCCAGAGCGACCTGACGTATCACGGCACGTTTTTCTCGCTCGTCGTGATCTACGTGATGAACATCCTGCTACTGCTCGCGCTGCTCATCCTCGCCGCGCCGGAGGTTACGCTCACCGCGTTCGCGCGGGAGCTTTTGCGGAATACGGAGGAGATGTCCGTGTGGCTGTGGTCGGGGCTGGTCTGGCTGTGGCGTGGCGGCTGATTCGTCCCTGGAAAAACTGAGATTGCCGACCGTGCGATGGCGATGTTTTATGCGCGGTTCTTATGTCCAGCCACTTTGGTCACTCGTTCCGCATTTCCACCTGGGGTGAATCGCATGGAGGTGGCGTCGGCGTCGTGATTGATGGGTGTCCTCCGCTGATCGAACTTTGCGAAGCGGATATTCAGGTGGATTTGGATCGGCGGCGGCCGGGGCAGAGTGAGATCGTGACGCCGCGCGATGAGGCGGATGCGTGCCGGATTTTGAGCGGGGTTTTTGAGGGAAAAACGCTGGGAACTCCGATCTGTGTGGCGGTGATGAACAAGGATGCGCGGCCGGATGCTTATCGCGAGATGGAGACGGCGTTCCGGCCGAGTCATGCGGATTTTACTTATCAGGCGAAATACGGGATTCGGAACTGGCAGGGCGGCGGGCGGGCTTCGGCGCGGGAGACGATCGGGCGCGTGGCGGCGGCGGCGGTGGCGAAGAAAGTTTTAGCGCAGCTCGCGCCGGGGTTTGAGGTGGTGGCTTATGTGAAGACGATTCACGAACTGGTGGCGGAGGTGGACCCGGAGACGGTGCGGTTTGAGGAGGTGGAGGCGAATATCGTGCGCTGCCCGGATGCGGCGATGGCGGTGCGGATGATCGAATTCATCAAGCAGGTGCGCAGCGAAGGAGATTCGGTGGGCGGGGTGATCGAGTGTGTTTTGCGCGGCGTGCCTGCGGGTTTGGGCGAGCCGGTTTTTGACAAGCTGGAAGCGGAGTTGGCGCGGGCGATGATGAGTTTGCCGGCGACGAAGGGGTTTGAAATCGGGTCGGGATTTGCGGGGACGAAACAGCGGGGCTCGGAGCACAATGATGCGTTCGTGATGGAGGCGGGGCGCGTGCGGACGGAGACGAATCGCTCGGGGGGAATTCAGGGCGGGATCAGCAACGGCGAGGTGATCTTTTTCCGCGTGGCGTTTAAGCCGACGGCGACGATTTTCCAGGCGCAACGGACGGTGACGGTGACGGGCGAGGAGACGGAGCTAAAGGCGCGGGGGCGTCACGACGCGTGTGTGCTGCCGCGGGCGGTGCCGATGGTGGAGGCGATGGCGGCGCTGGTGCTTTGCGACCACGCGCTGAGGCAGCGCGGGCAGACTGGGCGAATTTAGAAAACTCGCTTACTTCTGCGGCGCGGGGACGGCTTCTTTCATCTGCGCGCGGACCATATCGAGCATCATTTTTAGCTGCGCGGGCGGGAGGGCGGATTTTTTCGGGTCGGCGGTGAAGGCGGTATCCCACTGCGGCGCGGCGGGCGTGTAATGGAGTTCTTCGCGGAGGCGTTTGGCGAGTTCGGTCATGTGCGCGGCTCCGTAGAAAATGGCGATGGTTTCGCCGGCTTTGCGCTTGGTGATTTCCGCACGGAGATCGCGGAGGACGATCGCATTTCGCTCAGTGAGCAGCACGTCGAAGAGGTCTTTCATTTCGGGCGAGATGCTTTTCGCGAAGCCGACCATTTCCTCGGCGCGCGAGAGGACTTCGATGAGCAGCAGCCGCGTCGTCTCGCGCATTTCTGGCGACGCGGTGAGGAAGGCCATCATCGGCTTGAGCATGTCCATCGTCTCCGGTGAGCCCTGGATCGCGCCCATCAGCATCTTGTAAGTCTCGTTCGGCGCTTCGACCGTGTCGGTCCGCTCGCGCACTTCCTTTTCCACACCCGCGACGGGCAGATCGCTGTTGATGAAATTTTTTCGGCGGTAGTCGATCGCATCGAGTTGGAAGACGAGGCCGAGCGCGTTGGAAAGTTGCTTCTGGATTCCCGCCTCATGCGTCGCCGCACCCGGCCCTGCGCGCATCTGTTCTTCGAGTCCGACTCCTTCAAAAAGCACGACCGTCTTCGCATCGAGCCGCTTCTGGATGGCGGCGTAATATTCCGGCGTGCCGAGATGTGCGACGGAGATGAGCCACACGCTCGGGCCTTTGCCGGTCGCGGGCCGGTATTCGACGCTGCTCGTCTGGATGGCGCTCAGCTTTTCCTCCGTCTCCACCGAGCGCAGGAAAACCGTCTCCGGCGCACGGTCGGCGCGGATGAGCGAAGGGAAGCAGATCGCGCAGATCGCAAAAGTGAGCCGGAGGAGAAACGCGGGCGATTTCATGGAGGAAGTGGTGGACCGACTCGGAAGGTTTTGAAAGCGCCATCGGCGCGAAAAAAAATGCCCCGAGCCGGGGCTTGCAAAGCGCGCCGACGGCTCCTAGTTTCGCGCTCCTCAAAAAGCCGGCGTGGCGAAATTGGCAGACGCGCTAGACTCAAAATCTTGTTCCCGTAAGGGAGTGTCGGTTCGACCCCGACCGCCGGTATTTTTCGGAAAGTTTCACGGGATAAACTTATCCGTTTGACGCCCGTGTCGCGTTGCCCTTTGCTCCTGTGGCTTCGCATCCGAATTCGGTCGCGAGACCCACTCCCACCGGGCGGCGAGCAGACACTCTCCGAACCCATCCCTCGACCCCATGAAATCATCGCTCGTAAAATCCCTTCCAAGCATCCTCACCGGAGCCATCGCGGCTCTCCTTTGCAGCGCGCAAACAAACACGGCTGAGGCAGCGACATTCACTTGGGGAAGTGTGACGGGAAATTTCACGGACTCAACAAAATGGGTGGGCGGCGTGTCGCCGCTTGGTACGGACCCGACGGATATTTTGATCTTCGCCGGCGACGTGGGGACGACGGCGGTGCCCACGAGTTACATCGCGACAAACAACTCTCTCTCGAATCCTTTCTTGCTCAATCAGCTCAACTTCCAAGGCACCAACGGAACGCCTGGCACCGGCCCGGTGGACACGATCTCAGGCACGACGCTGCTTTTCGGGGGAGCGAATCCAACGATTTCCCAGTCGGGCACCGCGTCTTTGCTGATTGATGCACCGATAAAGCTCCGGGCGAACTTGATCCTGACCGGAAACACCGTGGCGAACGACACCGCGCACGACAAAGCGATGATCACGCTGAACGGAACCGTTTCGGGCAATTACAACGTCACCAAAAACGGGACGAGCACCTTTCGCCTTGGTTCAATCGGGGCGACATCGGTTTCGGATGATACTTGGTTTGGAACGCTGACGATCAATGACGGCACGATCCGTTTTAACAACAACGCCTACACCGCGCCGACCGCACTACGGGCAAATCCGGTGGTGTTGAATTCGGCCACGGCGCTTTTGACGACGCAATTCAAGGCACTCGGAACCGCGGCCGGTCAAGACCCGGACTCCTCGCTCCGCTTCGGCACGCTCAGCGGCACGGCGGGAATGGTGGAAGCACGACGGGAAACGGCGACGACGGGGCTTTTCGACAGCGTGGACATGACGCTCACGACGCTCACCTCGGGCACCTTTGCGGGAACTGTGCGAAATGCTCCAAGTACCGTGGGAGTGACCACGGGCAGCACCAGCGCGACACTGACCATCCGTGGCGTCGGAGTGCAGACTTTCACCGGCACTCTCGATATTTCCAAGGATGTAAGAATCGGCGACCTCGCGACGATGGTGATCGCCGGAAACGCGACCATGAATGCCCAGACGACCGGCACGATCATCCTCGCCGGCGGTTCGCTGAAGCTGGATAACACAGCGGTCAACCTCGGCAGCCGGCTCCGCGATGGGAGCTCGACCAGCACTGGCATGGAGACGATCGGCGGCGGCACCTTTTCGCTCATCGGGAATGCGGCGGGCGGCACGGAAAACGTGGGCCGTTTGCAATTAGGCGGATCGCAGCCGCGATCCGGCGCGCTCACGCTCAACGTGACGCACAGTGCGACGTCTGCGCTGACGATGCTGAATTTTCAATCGTACGTCCGCGACAACCCCGGTGGCTCGCTCAGCACGGTGAACTTCACGGCGAGCAACGCTGCCGGCACTCCCATCGCGCTCGGGACAGCCGGCACGAGCGGTCCACGCATCACTTTTAATACGACGATCGGAGCGGGATTCACCGTCCCGGTTTTCAACGGGCTGATCGGGAACACGGCCGGGGGCGATGCTTCCTCGGTCGGATGGGCGACCGTGAATGGAACTGATTTTGCATCCTACGGAGCAAACGGGATCACCGCGGTCACGAACGATGCCACCCCAGCCGCGACGGGAGCCGGAACCAACACCGCGAATATCGCGCTGACTGCCGGTTTCGCGCCATCGAGCACGAGCGGCTACGCAGTGAACTCGATCAAAATGGCCCCGGCAGCGGCGAGCCAGGCGCTCAATCTCAGCAGCACCGGGAATCTTTTCACGAATGCCTTCCTGCTGGCAGGAACGACTGACTATGCGATCACCTCCACCGGCGGCGGAGCGATCGCGAATGCGGGAGGAATCTCGGCCCGCTACTTTCACGTCACCAGCGCGATGCTCACCGTGGACGCGGGATTGAATGGCGTGCAGGCACCGATCGTGAAATCCGGCCTCGGCACGCTCGTCCTCACCAACGCCAACAACAATCTCGTGACCCAGCCCGTCTCGATCAACGAAGGCACGCTGCGCGCGACGCCCGGCACCTCGTTGCCCGGCGGAGAACTTCGCTTCCGCGGCGGCGTCCTCGAGATCACTGGCGGCGGCACCTTCTCCCGGCAGATCGGGAACGGGAGCGGAAAAATCACCTGGGCGGGGGTGGATGCTTTAAATGCACCCATCGGTCAGGAACAGGGCAGCGGCGGATTTGCTGCGGTCGGCTCGAACGCGACGGTCGATCTGACTCCGATGATCGGCACCGATTTTACCTGGGAAGATACCGGCTTTGTGAACAGCGGTCACGCCCTGGTCTTCGGTTCGACCCGCGCCGACGCGAAGCTGACGTGGGTGGATAACATCAGCCTCACCGCCGTCTCCCAGGTCGTGAACTACAACGCCCGGCAATTCCGCGCGATCGACAACCCCGCTTCCACGAACGACGTCGCGGTTCTCTCCGGCACCATCTCGGGAACCGTGCGTAATGACTTCCTGAAGACCGGAAACGGCGAACTCATCCTGAGCGGAAACAACACCTACTCCGGCGCGACTCTCATCACTGATGGAACGCTGCGCGTGAATGGATCGACGACGAACAGCTTCCTCACCGATGTCCGCGATGGCGCCACCCTCGGCGGCAGCGGCACCGTCGCAGGCGTGCAGGTGGAAAATAACGGCACGCTCGCACCCGGCGATCTGCGCGGAAACGCGAGCATCCTCAACACGGCGGACCTGACCTTCGCGAGCTCAGGCGCCAAGCTCGCCATCGAACTCGGCGGCACCACCGCCGGTGGAAATAACACCGCGGGCTACGACCGCGTGAACGTCGTAGGCGGCGTCACTCTCGTCGGCGCGCAGTTGATTGGCTCGCTGCTCAACGGCTTCACCGCCGCGCCCTCGGATCTCTTTTTCATCGTCATCAACGACGGCTCGGACGCCGTCCAGGGAGCATTCGCCCAAGCCGCGCAGATCACGATCGGCTCGCAGCTCTTCGCCATCAGCTACGCGGGCAATTCCACCGGAAACACCGCGACCGACACCTTCACCGGCGGCAACGACATCGTCCTCCGCCTCGTCCCCGAACCTGGGACAACTTCCCTCTTGCTCCTCGGCACGATCGGCCTCGGCCTGCGCCGTCGGCGCGCTTGATGCAGTCGCGCTACTCGCGAAACACGTCCACCATCGCAAGGCTCCAGCCGGGAAAAAGCACACTCGTCAGCGTCTGCCCCCATCGCGAGCACCGCTGCGGGCTCATCCGCTTTTTCGCGCAGGCGATATACCTCGACTGTCTGCGTCTTCGGCGAGACGACCCAAAACCCCTCCACACCGCTCTCCGCGTAAATCTCGCGTTTGCGCCCCACGTCCCGCTGGGCAGTACTGGGTAAAAGAATTTCCACGACGAGATCAGGTGCGCCCGTCGCACCGTGCTCGGTGAGGATTTCGCGGCGCTCATTGCGGACTGAGTAAAGATCGGGATTCATTGCCACCTTCGGGCTGAAAACGACATTCGCTCGGCGCAAGATTGACTTCGCCCAACGGCTGATCCTCAAGGAATCCCTGCCACTCATACCGATTCCCTATTGAGAAGATGCCAACAACATTTGGCGCCAGCGTTTACTGAGGCGAGCAGCCAGCCGCGACCGATCAGGGAGAGCGCCCTTGCGCCGTCGAGGCGATCCGCAAGCTCATCGACGCGCGCACTCGTTCGCGCATCGAAGCCGAGCGAGCGGTGATCGAGACGGATCACGCCGAAGTGGGCGCATGTCTTTTGCAATCTTGGAACCTGCCCGAAATCATCGTCGAAGGGGTCGCACACCAACTTTCCCCGGAGAAAATCGATCAACTGCTGATGACGGCATACGGCTCGCTACAACAAGTGGAGGAAATGACTACTGCTTCATGAATATGACTCGAAAAATACGCGTGCTGATCGTCGATGATTCCTCGGTCGTGCGGAAGATCATCACCGACGCATTGAGCTGCGATCCTGAGATCGAAGTAGTCGGCACCGCACCTGATCCCTACGTGGCTCGCGAAAAAATCCTGGAGCTGAATCCCGATGTGATGACGCTGGATATGGAAATGCCGCGCATGGACGGGCTTACTTTCCTGAAGATCCTGCAAAAGCACCGTCCGCTCCCGGTGATCGTGATCAGTTCCATCACGCAAGCCGGCTCACAAACTGCGCTCGATGCCCTTGAGGCTGGTGCCGTGGACGTACTGGCCAAGCCAACGAGTGCTTACTCCATCGGCCATCTCGGCCCGCTACTCGCGTCGCGTATTAAAGGTGCCGCCATGGCGCGTCGTCCAGCCTTCGCCGCCAATGTTCGCCAGGCGACCCCGGCAAACGTCAGCGGATGCTTCGATCCAAGGCAGATCATCTTGATCGGCTCATCCACCGGCGGAGTCGAAGCGCTCCGCGCCGTGCTCCCGCAACTACCCAACGGCCTGCCACCCATCTGCATCGCGCAACACATCCCGCCACACTTTTCCAAAGCCGTAGCCGATCGACTTAATGAACTGTGCAGCTATGAAGTGCGGGAAGCCACCGATGGCGACATCCTGCACCCCGGTCTCGCACTCATCGCACCGGGCGATTTCCACATGATTCTCCATGGCGAGCCCGGTCACTACCGCGTCCGTCTTACCCAGACTCCCCCCATGCACCATTGCCGCCCGGCGGTCGATGCCCTGTTCAACTCCGCCGCCCGCTGCGCTGGCAGCCATGCCATCGCTGCCGTGCTCACCGGTATGGGCCGCGATGGAGCTGCGGGGATGCAAGAGCTGAAAAAAATCGGCGCGCGCACGCTCGCTCAGGATGAAGCCACGTCGGTCGTTTTCGGAATGCCGCGCGCGGCCATCGAACTCGGCGTCGTCGATCGCGTCGTGCCCCTGCCACATATGGCCCCAGCCATCCTTACCTCCCTGCGCAGAAACGCCACAGCCACCAGCAATCTTAACCAGCAAGCCGCATGAACGAAACACCCACGGCAAGTGCCCCCACCCCTTTCCCACTATCTGAGTGGATTCAGCAGATCGTGCCGGAAGTCTTCCAAACCATGGTCACTCTGGAGGTCACCCCGGCCTCAAGTAAACTGGCGCCTGCGACTACCGATCGCATCGTCGGAGCCATCGGCCTCGGCGGCGAATCAGTCAGCGGAGCGATCTATCTCCAGCTTACCGCTCCGCTCGCGGATGAAGTTACGTCGTTGCTCCTCGGCATGGGTCAAGACGAGAAACCATCCGATGCAGACGTGAACGACGCGATCGGCGAACTCTGCAACATGATCAGCGGCGGCCTGAAATCCAACCTGGCCAATCACGGTTTCCCCTGCGCGATCAGCCCGCCCGCGATCGTCCGCGGCACCTCCTTTTCCGTGGAGGCTCCCGCGGACGCTGTTCCTGAAATATTCCTTTTCGACTACCAACAGCACCGCCTCACCGTGGAGGTCCATCTTCAAGTTCAAACAAATAACTCATAAAATATATGCCGCACAAAATACTCAGTATCGACGACAGCAGGACGATCCGCATGATCGTCACCCGCACTCTTAAAAACCACGATTGCATCGTGAGCGAAGCAAGCAACGGCGAGGAAGGGCTCGCCGCCGCCGCCGCCAACAAGCCAGACGTCATCCTTCTCGACATCACGATGCCTGTCATGGATGGCATCACCATGCTTACCAAGCTCCGGGAAGATCCGGCTTTGAAAGATATCCCCGTGATCATGCTTACGGCGGAATCAAGTCGCGAGAACGTGTCTCATATCGCGCGCCTGGGCGTCCGCGACTATCTCGTGAAGCCTTTCAAAGAAGAGCAACTCATCGAGAAACTGGGCCGGATCATCCCACTCGCCCAAACCGCGGCAGCCTGAGCCATGGCTGCTGTCGCCACGGTCGAAGATCTAGCGACGAAATTCGGGATCGAAGCCATCCCGGATAACGTCAAACGCCTCGCGCAACTCGTCTCGCGGCAGACCGCGCCGCGCGAAGAGATCGCCAAGCTCATCTGCGAGGATAAGAAGCTGGTCGCCCGGCTCCTGCGCGCGGCGAATCCTCGCGCTGAATGCGAGGATGACTATGTCGTGACCTCGGTCGAGTCAGCCGTGATGCGCACCGGAGTCGGTTGCGTGCTCCTCCTCGCCATGGGCGACCCACTGATCCGCGCCGTGAAGCGCACGTTTGAGACCATGCTTTCCGCGCAACTCGAATCCGTGGCGGCAGGCATTGTCGCCCTCCCAAAAGTTCATCACGTTCTAGGCAAGGCTTCCTTTGCCGGCAAAGCAACAGGAAGCGTCTGCCTCCGGCTCGCGCCCGCCACGGCCCGGAATGCCGCAGCGAAGATTCTCGGAATTTCGACCGATCAACTCGGAGACGATACCGAAGTGGATGACGTGATCGGGGAGCTAACCAACATGGTGGTAG
This sequence comes from Verrucomicrobiota bacterium, assembly GCA_031367565.1. Taxonomy (GTDB): domain Bacteria; phylum Verrucomicrobiota; class Verrucomicrobiia; order Chthoniobacterales; family Chthoniobacteraceae; genus JANLQB01. The sequence goes on along the minus strand of JANLQB010000289.1, from coordinate 2,740 downwards.
GAAGCTTCAAATCAAACCTGTGCGATGCCGGACTAGACTGCAAGTTGAGCCCTCCGGAAATTTCGAGGACGGATGATTTTACGCTCAAATCCGAACCCGGCGGTCTCGTCGAACGCATGGGCTTTCGAGCCAAGGATGTGGAACTAGTCGTCGATATTCACATCGATCCCTGGAATAATCCGGATAACTAGTCCGCTTGTGGTGCCTCCGGCGCACCCTCTTCCTCCTCGTCGCGCACGACCGGTGCGATGCCGGAAAGGGTCTCACCCTCGCGCATGTTGATGAGGATGACGCCTTGAGCATTGCGTCCGCAAACGCGGATGCCGCCGACTTTCGTCCGCACCATCTTGCCTTTGTTCGTGATGAGCATCAGCTCGTCCGCATCGCGCACCGTCAGCGCACCAGCGACTCCGCCGGTCTTCTCGTTCGTCTTCATCGTGATGACACCCTTTCCGCCACGCGACTGAAGGCGATAGACGGGACCGTCTTCGTCGTCGAACGGAGTACGTTTACCGAGGCCGTTTTCCCCCGCGACGAGAAGCATGGCGTTCGGATCGACGAGCGCCGCGCCGACGACGTAGTCGCCTGCATCCGGACGGATACCCCAAACACCTACAGTGTCGCGACCCTGGTCACGTAGTTCTTCCTCGTTGAAGCGGATGCTCATTCCGCCATGGGTAATGAGCACAATTTCATCTAAGCCCGTCGTCAGTTTGCAATCAATTAGGCGGTCGCCCTCTTCAATCTTGATCGCGATGATGCCTCCCTTTCGGATGTTTCTGAAGTCGTTGAGATTCGACTTCTTCACAATGCCGCTGCGGGTTGCGAAAACGACATGCAGTTTATCGCTCCAAGTGTCCTCGTCCTTTTTCTGGCCTTGGATGCGAATCGTCGCCGCGATTTTTTCTTCCGCACGAAGTTCGAGAATGTTCGCGATTGAGCGCCCTTTGCTGGCCCGGCTCATCTCGGGGATTTCAAAAACGCGCTCGACATAGCAACGCCCGTCTTGCGTGAAGAACATTAGGTAGTCGTGCGTGGCGGCGGTGAAGAGATGTTCGACGAAATCGTCTTCATCCTCATTCGCGCCTTCGCGCGCCGTCATGCCGATCACACCTTTCCCACCACGACGCTGCGCTCGGTAGGCGGAAACAGCGGTGCGCTTGATGAAGCCGTTGTGCGTGATCGTGATGATGCAGCCTTCGTTCGCGATGAGATCTTCGATGCTGATCTCGCCTTCCGCCGGGACGATCTGCGTGCGGCGTTCGTTGCCGTATTTCTTCTGCAACTCGCGCAGTTCGGTCGTGATGATTTCCAGCACCCGCATCTCCCTCGCGATGATGTCCATCAAGTCTTTGATCTTCTCGATGAGATCGTCGTATTCCTTCTTGATGCTGTCGCGCTCAAGCCCGGTGAGTTGGTAAAGGCGCAGGTCGAGAATGTGGCCGACTTGCTTCTCGGTGAACTTATATCCCCCCTCGGTGAGCCTCGCTTCGTCGCGAATCAGGATGCCGAGTTGCTCGACCGCCGGGCGCGTCCACGAAAGCGCCATCAGTTTTGCCTTCGCGTCATCGCGGTCGCGTGAGTCGCGGATGATGCGGATGAAATCGTCGAGATTCGCGAGCGCGATCAGGAAGCCTTCCAGCTTCTCCGCTTCGACCTCCGCCGCATTCAGCAGGAAACGCGTACGCCGCAGCACGACCTCGCGGCGGTGCTCGATATAGCAGGCGATTGCGTCCTTCAGTGAAAGCAGGCGCGGCTTGCCGTGGTCGATCGCGAGTGCGTTGACGCTGAAGGACGTTTCGAGCGACGTGTGCTTGTAAAGGTTGTTGATGATGACCTTCGGATTACCATCCCGCTTTAGGTCGATAACCACTCGCGTATCCTCCGCGCTCTCATCGCGCACATCGCTGATGCCCGTCAGGATCTTTTCATTAGTTAGATCCGCGATCCGTTTCACCAGCTCCGCCCGGTTCACGTTATACGGAATTTCCGTGATGATGATCTGCTCGCGCCCACCCTTTACCTCCGCGACTCCGACCCGCCCCCGCACCCGCACCTGCCCGCGCCCCGTCTCGAAATACTGCTTAATCCCCGCCGTCCCTTGCAGGATACACCCCGTCGGAAAGTCCGGCCCTTTCACATGCGCCATCAGCCCGTCGATCGTGATGTCCGGATCCTCGATCTGCGCGCAGATGCCGTCGATGCACTCGCTCAAGTTATGCGGCGGCATGTTCGTCGCCATACCCACCGCGATACCGGTGCCACCATTGACGAGCAGATTGGGAAACGCGGCCGGAAAGACCGTCGGCTCCGTCTCGCTCTCGTCGTAGTTCGGAACGAAATCCACCGTTCCCTTATCCATATCCTCCATCAACTCCGCACCCAGATGCCGCAAGCGCGCCTCGGTGTAACGCATGGACGCCGGCGGATCACCCTCGACGCTGCCGAAGTTTCCCTGCCCATCGATCAGCATCTCGCGCATCGCCCAAGGCTGCGCCATATGCACGAGCGTCGGGTAAATCGCCTGATCGCCGTGTGGATGGTATTTACCCATCGTCTCACCCACGATACGCGCGCACTTGAGATGCTTGCGATTCGGCTGCACGCCGAGCCCGTTCATCGCATACAAAATACGACGCTGCGAAGGCTTCAACCCATCGCGGGCATCTGGCAGCGCGCGGGAGACAATAACCGACATGGAGTAGTCGAGAAAAGACTTCGACATCTCCTCGGCCACATT
>JANLQB010000856.1:0-1910 GCA_031367565.1 Verrucomicrobiota bacterium | reverse complement strand
AGCCGTAGCCGACGATTCCGATGTTGAGTGGTTTTTTTGCCATGATGAGTGTGCTGTGAAGATGAGGGTTTGAGTTTGGGAAAGGGCGCGGATTGAAGCACGGCTGCCGCGCGCTTTGCAAACTTCCGCGCGCGGAAATTTGCCGGCAGTTTCCGATCGCTCCCCTCGTTCCCAGGCTCGATCGTGAACACGTTGGTAAAAGTGCCAGTCGTCCTGCGGTGCGGCTATCACCGCCGCGCGGGCCGTGTAAGAGGCAGACTGCACAAAACCTTCAGCCCGAATTTCACGAAAAACTTTTGGCCAGGAATGTCAGTGAAAGCGCACTCTTAGCGGCAACGCGTCAATAGTTTACGGTGAGCGCGCTCCGCCTTCCCCCACTAAGTAAGACAAAGAAGGTTCGTTACCGAAGGGCTCTGTCTCTGCCCCGCACAGTGCGCGCGGAAACCCGGTAATCCCGTCGGCCCTCGCTCCTGACGGCGCTGACGCCGAGGCCGCGCGAACGATGGGTGTCGTTGGCGTTTCGGCAACTTGGAGACAATTGAGCCAAGCAATTACCAGCCGTGCGCGTCGCGGACTTTGAGCATCACTTCGAGGATCGCATTCCAAGTCTGAGGCTGTTCCAGCTTCGCATTTGGGAACATGCAGCCGTCCCAGCAGATGTGCTCGATGCCACGAGCGGCGGCGTCTTTGAGCCAGTAGCCGGAGCATTTCACGATGTCTAGTTTGCCATTGGGATCATCAGCCGGGCAATGTTTGCCGGTCTTGTCATGCGCCCCCGCGCCATGCACCTGGCCGTCGTTCTGCGCGACGTGGAAGTCCATCGTCCACGGCCGCAGCTTGTCCGTCATCTTTTCATAAGCCGCCCAAAATTCCGCATCCGTCGCCCCTTCCTTGATCAGCGCGTGCTCCGGCGCGTTGTAGCCGAGCAGATAGAGATACGTGTGCGCGAGGTCCGCCTGGAAACCGACCGTGTTCGGCAGCCCGACCGCTTCCAGCAAATCGAGGATGTCTTTCCACGAATGCATCCCCGCCCAGCAAATCTCCCCCTCCGCCGCGAGCCGCTCGCCATGCGCCTCCGCGATCTTGCCCGCTTCGCGAAAAGTCTCCGCGATCACCGCCGTATTCGCCGCCGGATTTTCGCGCCACTTGTTCACGCCGAACTCCGCCGAGTCGATGCGGATCACGCCATATTTGCGCACGCCGTGTTTATTAAAAACACCCGCGATCCGGCAGGCCATCTTCACCGCGCTCAGGAATTTCTCCCGCTGCGCCGCGTCGCCCATCGCCGAATCACCAATCGTCCCCGGCCACACCGGCGCGACGAGCGAACCGACCGAGAAACCTTTGCCAGCAATGAGATCCGCGATCTTCAGCAGCTCCTCGTCGCTCGCCTCGGGATTCGTGTGCGGCAGAAAAAGGAAGTAGTCGATGCCATCAAACTTCTGCCCGTTCACACTCGCGGCGGCAGTGAGATCGAGCATCTTTTCGAGGCTGATCGGCGGCTCCTGATCCGGCCCGTCGCCTTTGCCGACGAGGCCAGGCCACATTGCATTGTGAAGTTTGGGGAGTGCGTGCGTGCTCATAGGTATTTAGGGAAAGTGGGCGCGAGGCTATTTCGCTCGCGATTGCTGGCAAGCCGAAATCAGGCGGGGACGGGAATTGCGATTCGCGCCCCAGCCAGCAATGCTCCGCGGATTCTCTCCATGAAAACTTCACTGTTGCTCCTCGCGCTCGCCCTCACGCAATTTTCCACCCACGCGCAAAACGCCCAGCGCCCCGCGCCCGTCGTCTCGCCGGAAATCGCCGGGCAGCGCGTCACCTTCCGCGTCCGCGCACCGCAGGCCAAGGAAGTCGCCCTGCGCGGTCAGTGGACCAAAGACCCGATCCCACTCACGCGCGGCGATGACGGC
>JANLQB010000815.1:0-3560 GCA_031367565.1 Verrucomicrobiota bacterium | reverse complement strand
CGGGAAATCCTCACGCAGACAAGGCTGGGCGCGAGGGTGTGTGGCACTTTTATTCCGAGGCAGTGTCCGGCGTGGTGACAGGCGCGGTGATCCCGGCGGGTTCGCTGCTCGCGCGCTGGCAGGCGGCGGAGCAGCCAGCCGAAAAACAGCAACTCGCCGAAGCCGTGCAAAAGCTGCTGACTTCCACGCCGCCTGCGGGAGACAGCCCGGACGCGGCGCTTTACCGCCAGCTCACTTCGCTTTCCGGCCCGCTCTTTTCCAGCGCGACGCCGGCGAAAACGGCTGCGGAAAGCGCGGCGACGTCCGCGTGGGGACTTGATCCCGCGCTTTTCGGAAAACATCCGGGCGGCGTTGCGGTCGATGCTGCGAGCTTGTGCGTGCAGGCTCCGTCGGTCATCGAAGTGCGGTTGCCTGCGGACCTCGTGACGGGCAGCGAATTCGTGACGACTGGCACGCTTGATCCCGTGAGCGGCGCGGATGGCAGCGTGCAGCTTCAAGTGCTGACGACGAAGCCGGCAGCGGCACCCGGACTGCGGCCCACGGGTACGACGGTGGGGATGGCAAACGGGACGTGGAGTTCCAACAACCAGACCGTTTCCTTCGGCACGCCAATCGTGGTGACGGATGGCGGCGCGGCGCGCAAACGGATCGAGTCCGCGTTCGAGGAATTGCGCCAGATGTTCCCGGCGGCGCTGTGTTACACGAAGATCGTGCCAGTCGATGAAGTCGTGACGCTCACGCTTTTCCATCGCGAGGACGATCACCTCTCGCGCCTTCTGCTCGACGACGGACAAAAGGCGAAGCTCGACCGGATGTGGAGCGCGATGCGGTTTGTCAGTCAGGATGCGGTGACGCTCGTGGATGCCTTCGAGCAGCTCTGGCAATTTGCCACGCAGGATGCTGATCCTGCTGCGTTCACGCCGATGCGCGAGCCGATCAAAAAACGCGCGGAGGCTTTCAAACAGACACTCGTGGAAACGGAGCCGCGCCACGTCGAGGCCGTGCTGGAATTTGCGGAGCGCGCGTACCGGCGTCCGCTGACGGATGATGAAAAGATGGAATTGCGCGGGCTGTATCGGCGGCTGCGCAAGCAGGAGCTGCCGCACGATGACGCCATCCGGCTCACGCTCGCGCGCTTGCTGATCGGGCCGGCGTTTTTATACAAAGCGGAGAAGCAGGGGCCAGGGAAACAGCAGGCACCGGTGAGTGACTGGGAACTCGCGACGCGGCTCAGTTATTTCCTGTGGGCATCGGAGCCGGATGCGGAACTGCGCAACGTCGCGCTGTCAGGAAAGTTGAGTGATCCCGAAGTGCTCGTCGCGCAGACGCGGCGGATGCTGCGCGACGCCCGGATGCGACGGATGGCGACGGAGTTTGGCTGCTCGTGGCTGCACATTCACGGGTTCGACTCGCTCGATGAAAAGAGCGAGCGGCACTTCCCGGAATTCGCCGCGCTGCGAGGCGCGATGTACGAAGAGTCGATCCGCTTTTTCACGGACTTCTTTCAGGAGAATCGCTCGGTGCTCAGCATCCTCAATGCGGATCACACTTTTCTCAATGAGGCGCTCGCGAAGTATTACGGAATCCCCGGGGTGACGGGCGAAGAATGGCGGCGCGTGGACGGGCTGCGGAAGTTTTCGCGCGGCGGTGTGCTGGGTCAGGCAGCGACGCTCGCGAAGCAATCCGGCGCCTCCCGCACGAGTCCGATCCTGCGCGGAAACTGGGTCGCGGAAGCGCTGCTCGGCGACAAGCTGCCACGTCCACCGAAGGACGTGCCGCGCCTTCCCGAAGACGAAGCGACCGAGACGCTGACCGTGCGCCAGCTCACCGAAAAACACAGCACCGATCCGCGGTGCGCCGGCTGCCATGTGCGCATCGACCCATTCGGATTTGCGCTGGAAAGTTTCGATGCCGTCGGGCGTTTCCGCGAACGCGATCTCGGCAATCGACCGATCGACTCGCACACGAAAGTGCTGGATGGCACCGAGCTGAATGGCATCGACGGGCTCCGCGATTACCTGCTCACGAAACGGCGCGACGGTTTCTTGCGCCAGTTCTGCCGCAAGCTCCTCGGCTACTCGCTGGGCCGTTCCGTGCAGCTTTCCGACGAGCCCTTGCTGAAAGATATGCAAACCCAACTCGCCGCGAACGATTACCGTATTAACACCGCGATCGAGATGATCGTCCGCAGCCGCCAGTTCCGCGAAATCCGGGGACGCGATGCCGCGGTGGAAGATTGAATCCAACCGAATTACCTATGAACAAACACGAATTCTCACGCCGCGCTTTTCTCCGCGGCATCGGCGTCACGATGGCTTTGCCCTGGATGGAATCCGTCCGCGTCTGGGGCGATGAGGCAGTGGGAAACAAGGTGGCGAGCGAAGCTCCGGTGCGGTTGGCGGTGATGTTTTCGGGGAATGGGTTTCACTCGAAGGAGTGGTGGGCGAAGGGCGAGGGGAAGGCGATGGAGCTGGGGAAGGTGCTTTCGCCGCTAAATGATTTTCGCGAGAAAATGCTCTTCGTGCGCGGGCTCTACAATGCGGAGGCGATGAAAGGGAACATCCACAGTTCGCAGACGGGGAATCTGCTTTCCGGTGCGCCGCTGGCTTCGGGCGGGGAGATCCGCTCCGGGACGAGCATCGACCAGTTGATGGCGCAGCGTTACGGCAATTCGACGAAGGTGCCGAGCCTGGTGCTGGGCTGCGAGAAGTCGAATCCGTCGGTCCACAAAAACTATTCGATGCTCTATAGCTCGCACATTTCGTGGAGCTCGCCGACGACGCCGACGCCGCTGGAGGTGTATCCGGCGCTCGCGTTCGACCGGCTGTTTAAGGACGAGGTGAATCGCGGCGACAAGAGTGTGCTGGATGCGGTGCTGGCGGATGCGAGCGATTTGCGGCGGAACATCAGCGCGGGCGACCAGCGCAAGCTGGATGAGTATCTCGACTCGGTGCGCGACGTGGAGCAGCGGATCGAAAACGCGGGGAAAAAAGGCGAGTTGCAAGGCTGGCGGCCCACGCTCGACAAGCCGAACATGGCGCGTCCGGCGGATGGAATCCCGCAGGACATCGCGGAGCACATGCGGCTGATGGCGGACATCATGGTGCTCGGTTTCCAGACGGACACGACGCGGATCACGACGCTGAAGCTGAACAACGATCACAGCTCGCTGCGTTTCCCGAATCTCGGCGTGGACTATATGATCCACCATCTGCTTTCGCATTCCGACAGCGCGGACTGGCTGAAGGTGAATACGTTTTTCGTCGAACAAATCGCGTATATCGCGCGGAAGATGGAGGCGATTCAGGAGGGTTCGCGGACGCTGCTCGAGAACACGATGCTGATGTATTGCTCCAGCATGATGACGGGGAATCATAACAACGATCAGCTCCCGGTGATCCTGCTCGGCGGCGCGGGTGGGCGGATCAAAGGCGGGCGCGTGCTCGACTACTCGGGCAAACCCGAGCGGCAGATGTGCCGTCTCTTTCTCGCGATGAGGGATAAGATGGATGTGCGCGAGAAGCAGTTCGGCGACGCGACGAAGGCGCTGGAGGACGTTT
>JANLQB010000775.1:0-14724 GCA_031367565.1 Verrucomicrobiota bacterium | reverse complement strand
GCTTCAAAGTATCGGAAACTCCAGAATCTTCAGTCACCTTCGCCCAAAACAGGCCAGCGACGTATTCTATAACTATCAAGTTTCGCAGGATATGCAGACTTGGGCTCCCGCAGTTAAAAATATTGATTATTACGAGAGTGCCCGAGACTTGGGGGATGGTTCAGTGAGGGTGGAATTGCTCCTTCTGAATTCCTGGCAGAAGGCATTCATGCGTGTCCAAACGCAGCTCGTCGGATCACCTGCGCCCCCGCCACCTCCGCCGAATGGTGGCGGTTCCGATCCTTCTCCAGGGATGCCTCCCGCAGCCATGCCTCCGCCACCGAGCTCTGGCGTGCCCATTCTTAGCAGTGCCGTCTATCCCAGCCAGACTGTCCTTAGCGCCGCGCAGCCTCTCGCTTCAGGTATGGTAGTGAAGGATTTGGACAATGATGGGTTTAAAGACGTTGTTGTGGCATCGTTTGCTGATGACAAGATAGCTTGGTTTCACAACAACCACGATGGAACATTCGGTGCTTCGCAAGTGATCACTTCGCTGGCGGATGGTGCGTTCTCGGTTGGTGCCGGGGATTTGGATAACGATGGATTGGTCGACGTGGTGTCAGGCTCTTTTAACGACGGGAAAGTTGCCTGGTATAAACGCAATGCGAATGGAACGTATGGTGCCCAGCAGGTGCTTGTGCCGTCTGCCCAGTATCCAACTGGATTGGAGATCGCCGACTTGGATAACGATGGAAAACCAGATGTGATCTATGTCTCATTCTTCGGCAGTACGATTTCATGGTGTAAAAACACCGGAGGCGGAACATTTGCCCCGGCTCAAACCCTGATTTCTCAAACCGCCGCGCCGTGGACTTGTCAGATCGCTGATCTCGATGGAGACGGTCTGCTCGATATAGTTACCGCTTCGATCAATCGACATTCCGTGGAATGGTATAAAGGCAATGGCAATGGAACCTTTGGAAACCGGGTGCTTTTAACACCGCTGGACGATCCTGAAGTCGTGTCGGCTGTCTCGCTGTCGTGCGGCGATATCGATGGTGATGGGTATATCGACATCGTCGCCTGCTTTACCACGACGAACAAGATCGTGTGGTTTAAAAACAATCAGAATACTGGATTTGCCCCTCGCCAGTCTGTGACTAACCAAGTCATGGATGTGAACTCCGTGAAGGTTGCTGATATCAATGGCGATGGAAAGTTCGACGTTGTTGCTTCCTCGTTAAGCGATAATCGAATTTCTTGGTATCGGAATTTAGGGGCGGGAAATTTCGGGAATCTAAACGATAATCAAGCGATCATTTCCAACAGTGCGGCGGGTGCCTTTTGGGTTGGGGTGGGGGATTTTGACCAAGATGGCAAGTTAGACGTCGCCTCCACTTCGCAGGATGATTCGAAAGTCGCCGTTTATATAAACCGGGGTGGTCAGAGTGCGTTTTTCGGAGGCGATATTGCGCCACCCGTTATTCTGGATGGTCAAAAACGCGCGGTTTTGCGTATCGAAGTTGGCAACCGCGGGGTGGCAGGGAATGACAATGCGCGTTTGGAGTCGGTCTCATTGCTGCTGGAAAGTAGTCCGGGAGTTCCGCTGACCACCAATCAGGCCAATGCACTGATCGATAACTTAATGATCTACGCCGACTCGAATGACTCGGGAGCTTTTGAACCGGAGGCAGATTTGGCGGTCGCGATCGTTCCCTATCTCGCCCTGGATGCTGGAAAACTCACGGTTTCCATCCGTGCCAATGCGCTTTCAGTCCAAATCGCACCCGGCACGAGTCGTAATTTCTTTGTCGTGCCACAACTAACCGCGAATGCGGCGAGCCAGATACCTAACACATTTCGCATGACCCACTTTGCCGGGGGCGTCCTCCACTCCACGGCTCGCGATGCATTCTCTGGTGCTCTCTTGTCGATCGAGGCCTCGCCTATTTCCTCCGTGGCGTCTGCCATCTCCACAGCGCAGACTAATACCGCTCCTGCGACGACCGGCCTTCCGAATATAACGGTCCATGATACCGTGGCCTCAAGTTCGATTTTATTGCGGAGTTACTTCAGTGATCTGGAAGATGGCGCGGCGAATCTATCTTATTCCATCACGGGCAACACAAACGTGGGGTTGTTTTCGTTTGTAGGAATTGATGCGGCAGGGAAACTCGTGATCCGCTACCGGCCGGGTATCTCAGGTGCCGCGAGTATTTCGGTGAGGGCAGCGGACAGCCTTGGGAAAGCCGTTTCCTCCACTTTTTCAGCAACGGTTTCACTGGCAAATACCTTTGCCAACTGGTCTGGCGGCGGCGGCGGAGGGGGGCCGTCCGGGCTGTTGCGTTATGCCTTTGGGTTGTCTTCTCAAGGCGGGGATGTGGCGGGTTTGCCGCGGATGAAAATTCAGGGGAAAGCTCGGGTCGTGACTCATCAGAAACCTGCGTGGGCGACTGATCTAAACTACCAATACGAAATCTCGCAGGATTTGCAGACTTGGATTCCAGCGATTCCAGAAGTTCACTATCATGAGTTTTCCAAGGATCTTCCAAACGCGCTCCGGCAATCGGAATGCGTGCTGCTCGTGAACTGGCCGAAGGCTTATCTGCGCGTCAAGGCGGCGCTCAATAACTAGTTAAGCGTTGAGCTTGAGGATTTCGGCGATGACTTCATCGCTGGTCTTTCCCTCAGCTTCACCTTCGAAGTTCATGATGATGCGGTGGCGCAGAGCAGCGAGTGCGGCTTTGTCGATGTCGGCGCGGGAGACGTGGTATCTGCCATCGAGCAGCGCGTGAATTTTCGCTGCGAGGATGAGGGCTTGGGCACCGCGTGGGCTGGCTCCGTAGCGGACGTATTTCTTCGCGAGCGGCGAGGCATATTTGTCCTCGGGATGGGTGGACATCACGAGGTCGATCGCGTGGGTCTGGACTTCGCGGGCGAGCGGAACCTGGCGGACGACTTCGCGCAGGGCGAGCACTTCGTCGGAACTGTGCAGGACTTTCGTGACGGTGGGCGATGTACTCGCCGTGGTGCGGTCAAGGATCGTGTGGAGTTCTTCGGCACTCGGGAAGCGGACTTTCAGTTTGAAGATGAAGCGGTCGAGCTGTGCTTCGGGGAGCGGATAGGTGCCTTCCATTTCCAGCGGATTCTGCGTGGCGAGGACGAGGAATGGCTGGTGAATCGGGTGCTGTTTTCCGCCGACGGTAACGTGATTTTCCTGCATCGCTTCGAGCAGGGCGCTTTGCGTTTTCGGGGTGGCACGGTTGATTTCGTCGGCGAGCAGGATGTTTGCGAAGACGGGGCCGGGTTGGAACTTCACCTCTTTCTGGCCCTGCTCATTTTCCATGATGATGCTCGTGCCGACGATATCCGCGGGCATGAGATCGGGCGTGAACTGGACGCGCGAAAAAGTGAGATCGACGGCTTCGGCGAGCGTGCGGACGAGCATCGTTTTCCCCAATCCGGGCACGCCTTCGAGCAGCACATGGCCTCCGGCAAAAAACGCGACGAGCACGCCGTCGAGGATTTCTTGCTGGCCGACGATCATCTTGCCCATCTCGTCGTGGATGCGCTGGAACGTCGTTTTGAATTGCTGGACGCGGGCGTCGAGCGCAGGGGCTGGGGCTTCAGTCATAATTCTATTCTTTCGGTCGGATGCTCTCGAAGTAACGCTTGATGAGGAAGCGCGAGCCAAGCGGAATGTTTTCCTGCACGACGGCTTCCTCTGCGGACGGGGCCATCGCTTCGTAGAGTTCCTGGTAGCGGCGCGCGGACTTCGAGGTGTCGCCTGCGGTCGGGAGAAGTTGGGAAAGCGATTCGCCTTCGTTGAGGCGGCCTTTCAGTGCGGCATCCGTGCCATTTTTCGCGGCCTCCGTCGCGGTTTTTCCAAACGGCGTTTCCGTCGTGCCCGTATCGCGTTCGCTGCCGGGCTGGCCGGACGGCATTTGCGATCCGTCGGGTGACGAGCCATCGGGATGGGGCTTGGAAAAAGACTGAATCGTGAGCTTGCCCTGGCCGTCGCCTGGGGCTTGCGGTTCGCCGCCGGAATCCTGCGGTTCACCGTATTTCATATTCTCCAGCGCGGCGATGAGCTGCTTGAGTTGCTCGGTCGTGGGCTGCTGTCCTGGCTTGCCGGACGACCCTTTTTGCTGGCCCATTTGTTTCAGCATTTGCGCCAGCTTTTGGAGGCCTTCGCCCGGTTTTCCCCCGCTACTCTGTTGCTGAAGTTGTTTTGCGAGCTGCTGCATCGCTTCGGAAAGTTCGCGCTGTTTCCCGAGGCGATCGAGCGCCTCGCGCAACGCCTTTTCTGCTTCCTCTTTCGTCGGCTGCTTTGTGGCCTCCTCGAGTTCCTTCGCAGCCTGCGCGAGGTCGCCGGATTTCATTGCTTCGGCGGCGGGTTTGGTTGCGTCGTTTTTCGCGAGTTCTTCCGCGAGTTTTTTCATGTCCTCGGGTGAAGCGTTTGCGGGCGCTTTTTGCATCTGCTGGAGGATTTGTTCGAGTTGCGAAAGTTCGCGGAGCGCAGCCTTCGCGGCTTCGTCCGCGCCGTTCTCCTGAGCGCGCAATTGTTCCGCGCTTTTCTTCAATTGCTCCGCGAGCTTTTTCAGTTCCTCATCTTTGGATGGGTCGAGCGTCTTCTCGATCTCTTTCGCGAGTTGATCGAGCTGGTTCACAGTCGGGCTGACTTGCTTTTGCGCGGCGTCCTTTTCGCGCTCGCGACCATCAGCGGCGATGCGCGATTCCCAATGCAAAAGCGCCAGCGTGATCATCGGGATGAGCAGGTAGCGGACGGCGCGCGGGAGCCGGATCGGGATCAGTCGCGCGAGGTTTTGCTTTGCGAGAAAAGTCCGGCATTCCTCCATCGCGAGCTGCTGAAAAGGCGTCGGCGTTTCCGCGAAGGCGAGCGCCGTGAGCGAGCGATCGTGCGTGCCGCCGAGTCGATCGACGAGGCCTGCGACATCGCGCAATTCCACCCGTCGCAGCATCGTCGCCATGAACGCCGCGAGCCCCGCGAGCGCCGGCGCGGCCCACCACCAGACCGGCGATAGCGGCGGGTCAGTCGACACCCAGCGCCGGGCTGCCGCGAGGACGATCAGCGCAAACGCCGCGCACAAAGCAAAGCTCACGAACCGCTCCAAAAACCACTGCATGCGCATGCGCCTTCGCGCGGCGCGCAGGCTGCGCAGGAGGTCATCGTGGGAGTTAGTGTTCAAGGTGCGGCGCGAGACTTTAGCGGATGCGGAGTTCCGTGCAATGCAGCCGTCGTGAATCATTGCCCGACGTCATGGCTCGTGCGTTTGGCCCGCTTCCTGCCTAAGAAAACGCGCTTTTTTGCCTAGTCACGACAATCTACATTCGATGCGTGTTTCTCCGTTTGGTGCGCTGGTTTTTACTTTAATTCTCGCCGCCAAAGGATGGTGCTCCATCCCGGCCGCTTCGCCCGGGGAGCAACGCGAAGTAGCTGCCAGTGTGCGCGCGATTTTCGAGGCAAAATGCCTGGATTGCCATGGTCCGAAGGTCGCGCGGCCAAAGGGGAAGTTTGGCTACGTGCTCGACTTGCAGCGCATCGCCGCGAATCCGAAATTTGTCGTCCCCGGGCAGCCGGACCAGTCGGATCTGTATGACCTCATCTTTCACGATGAAATGCCAGGCGAAGACGCGGACGTGGACCCTTTGACGCCGGAAGAAAAGGAGAAGGTGCGGCGCTGGATCGAGATCGGCGCGCCGTCAGAGCTGCCTGCGGTGGTCGAAAACGCGGAGCCCAAAAAGGAGGAGCCAGTCGTCGCAGCGGTGGAGTCCCCGAAAGTGGTGGAGCATCCGAAGAAGACGGCGGAGCCTTTGTGGAAACATTCACTGCGATGGATTGGGAAGTTTCATTCGGTGTCCACCCATTTCCCCGTCGCGCTCATGCTGGTCGCGGTCGTGGCTGAAGCGATCGGCTGGTGGACTCGTCGCGAAGACTGGATGCGGACGGTGCGATTTCTCGTGGTGCTGGCCGCGTTTGGCGGGCTCGCTGCGACGGGGCTCGGCTGGATGAATGCATTTTTTAGCAGTTACGACAAAGCGCCGGGTGCGGTGCTCTGGTGGCACCGCTGGCTCGGGAGTGCGACCTGTGTTTGGGCGTTGATCTGCGCGGGGCTGGCGTGCCTCGGGCCGTGCGTGGAAGGCTCATCGGAGCGGCAGCGATTCCGCGGTGCATTGCTGTTCGGCGCGGCGTTGGTTTCGATCACCGGGTTCCTCGGAGGCGCACTGATTAACGGGTTGGATCACTATATCTGGTAGTTGAGCGATGCGCCGGAGCCGGAGATTTTCGCCCGGTGATTCAGGAAATGACGGGGAAATCGCGCCGCGTCGTCTGGAAAATAAGCGGAAGATTCCCGTTGCGTTCCCCGGAGGTCACGCTTAAACCTCCCGTCCATTTTTCTCCTGCCAAAATTACGCCTGTATTCCTATGTCCACTGAACTGATGACAGAACTTCTCGAGGCCGGTGTCCACTTTGGACACCAGACCAAACGCTGGAATCCGAAAATGAAGCCCTTCATTTTCGAAAAGCGCAACGCCATTTACATCATCAATCTCGGCGAGACCGTGAAGCAGCTTCAGGGCGCGACCGAATTCGTCGCCAGCGTCGCTGCGAAGGGTGGAAAGATTCTTTTCGTCGGCACCAAAAAGCAGGCGCAGGAAGCGATCAAGGAAGCAGCGGAAGCGTGCGGACAGTTTTACGTCAACCAGCGCTGGCTCGGGGGAACGCTCACGAACTTGACCACGATCCGCAAGAGCATCGCCCGGATGAAATACATCGAGAACCTCGAGAAGCAGCCCGAGTATTCCAAGATGGGCAACCAGGAAATCTCCGCCATCAAGCGTGAAGGCGAGAAGCTCCGCAAGAATCTCGAAGGCATCCGCGACATGGAGAAACTCCCTGACGCGATGATCATCATCGACACCCCGCGCGAAGAAATCGCCGTTGCTGAAGGTCGCCGTCTGAAGATCCCTGTCGTCGCCATCGTCGATACCAACGCGAACCCCGACGTGATCGACTACCCGATCGCCGGCAATGATGACGCCATTCGCGCCATCCGCATCGTCCTCCAGAAAATCGTGGACGCCATCGTCGGCGCGAGCGCCGGCAGCGTGAAGAAAGAGCAGGCCGCCCTCGCCGGAGTCGCGGAGTAATTTCGCCGCGGCGGCGGGTTGAGAGTTGAAGTTTGAGAGTTGGGAGCCGCCTCTCGACTCATCCAATTCCGACTGCAATCCACGCCTCTCCCAACTCTCAACTAAAAACTTTCAACTAGCCCATGAGCACTGCCATTGTCATCGACGCCCAACTCGTTAAATCGCTCCGTGAAAAGACCAACGCCGGTCTGATGGAGTGCAAACGCGCGCTTGGCGAAACGAACGGCGATCTCGAAGCTGCCGTGGATTTGCTCCGCAAAAAAGGCGCGGCTACGGCAGCGAAGAAGGCTGATCGCGAAGCGAAGGATGGCACCATCGCACAGGTAATTCTCGCTGGAGCAAAGGTCGGCGCTCTCGTCGAGGTAAACTGCGAAACGGACTTCGTCGCGAAGAACGACAGCTTCAAAGGATTTTGCGACGAGATCGCAAAGAAGATCGCAGCCAATCCCAGCATCGACCTCGAACCTGATCGCATCGCCGCCGTGCAGAAGATTGGCGAAAACGTGATCATCCGCCGCTTCGAACGCCTCGAAGTCACTGGCAATGGACTCGTTGCCGCCTACATCCATACTGGCGGAAAAGTCGGCGTGCTCGTGGAAGTCGGCGCGGAAAAGGACGCGACGACGCAGCACGAAGACTTCAAGCAACTCGTCCGCGACATCACTCTTCAAATCGCCGCAGCGAATCCAATCTGCGTCGATCGCACGCAAGTCCCGTCCGACCTCGCCGAGCGTGAGCGCGAAGTGTATCGCGGCCAGGTGCCTCCGGGCAAACCCGCGAACATCATCGAGAAAATCGTCGATGGGAAAATGGACAAGTTTTTCAGCAACTCCTGCCTTATTGACCAGGCGTTCATCAAGAACCCGGATCTCACGATTACCCAATTGCTCGCGGAAAAGAGCAAGGCACTCGGTGAGACGCTTTCCATCCGCCGTTTCGTGCGGTTTATGGTCGGCGAAAATATCGTTGCGGCTTAGCCCGCACGCTGGCAATTGTCCCGTCGGCCTAAGACCCTGCCGACCTTCTAAATATGATGAGCATTCGCCGAATTTTCGCCATCGCATGCCTTTCGGCTGCCGTTTCGATCTCTTACTCCGGCGCTCAAACGCCGAAGGATATGCCGCCGGACTACGTGAAGACGGTCCAGAGCGCCATGCGCACTTTTGCGGCGCGGGATTTCAAAACAGCGCTCGCCCTCGTGGACAAGGCGGAACAAATGTATCAACCCACGGCGATGACGGTGAATGTTCGCGCCGCGATCGCGATTGAGGACAAGAAATTCGACGAAGGCCGCGCCCTTTGTGTGAAGGCATTGCAGTTGGACCCGAAGTTTTTCCCCGCCCTTTTCAACCTCGCGGAAATCCCCTTTATGCAGGGCAAATACGCCGAGGCGCGGCTGGCCTACGAGAAATTGCTGGATGACGAGTCGAGCGCGGACCTCATCAAGTTTCGTCTCTACCTGACCTACCTTCTGGAAAAAAACGATGAGGTCGCGAAGCAGCTCCTGGAGAAAATCCCCCTGCTCAACGATTCGCCAATTTACTTCTACGGTTACGCTGCTTGGGAGTTTGCCCACGGGGATGAGAAGAAGGCGCAGGGTTATCTGAACTCTGCGGAGACCGTTTTTCCAAAGTCGAAACGTGGCAATTTCATGGATGTCTTCTACGATATCGGCTGGTTGAAGCGCTCGGCGGGCGCGGATCAATAGAGCGGGAAAGTCAACGCCATTCGTGCTTCGGATATTTCCTCTGAAGCTCTTGTTTGATCTTCGGGTAGGATTCCTTCCAAAAATTCGCGAGGTTCGTCGTGACTTGAATCGGACGATGATTGGGTGCGAGCACTTGAATGACGACGGGGACGCGACCGCCCGCGATTCGCAAGTCGCCTTCCACGCCGTATAAATCCTGAATGCGCACGGCGATCGTTGGCGCGGCGTTTTCGGCGTAGGTGATTTTGAAGGCGCGGCCTTTCGGGAGCGCGAGGCGCTCAGGGGCGAAGTCGTCGAGGAGGCTGAGCTGCGGCGGGGAAAGCCACGATTTCACCACGGGCCACACGGGGCGCTCCTTGATTTCGCGATAGCTCGTCGCGCCATAGCAGACTTGTTCGATCAACGTGATGCGATCCGCTTCACCGAGTTTTGGCAGCTCGAAATCGGGACACCAACCGGCGAGGAGATTCAGCCGGAGAATCCATTGATCGACCGCGTGATCCCAGAGTTTGAGCGGGCAGTTTCCGGTGACGACTTGCTGTGCGAGAAGTTCAGCCGCCTGTTCGAGTGGCACGTCGTCGGAGGATTTCGAGCGCAGGACGAGGTCGTGAAAACGAGTGCTCTTCGTGGCGATCACACGGCGTTGCGTGGCGTCAAAGGCGACGTCGACTTTTTCTACAAAGCCATCCGGAAACAACTCGCGTAGCCACGGCTCTTCGACCGCGGTCGCGAGCGTGAGCAGCGTTTCCACTTCGCCGCGAATCGCGATCTCTCGCACTTCGCTCGCGACGAGCAGCGGCGTCGTGACCACGCTTTCGCGTGCGAGCACCCCTTTGCGCCCATGCACGAGCGCGCAGCGGAGCGTGCCGGAGTCGAGGCGCATCGCGACCATGTCGGGAAAGCCCGCGAGCATACATCTCTGGAGGGCTTCGCTGGACGGGTCGCGCACGGTCACATCGAGTTTTTCCTCGCGTGCGATTTTTAGAAATTGGTCGGCGAGGCTCGCCGCCTCGCGCGCGGCGAGAGCGTTAATGCCAAGTGCGCGGCAACGTTGCGGGTCGAAGCGGGTTTGTTCCGCGAAACGGTGGGCGCGCATGAGCAGGAAAAAATCGGAGTCCGCATTTTCGCCGAGCGCGTCGTCGCGCTGTTGCTGCATTTCTTTACCTTCCGCGCGGCGGAGCACATTGCGGCCTTGCGTGAGCGCGGCGACGAGACACGCAGCGGGGACGCAGCCGAGATCTTGCGCGGCGAGGAGCATGCGGGCGTAGCGCGGGTGCGCGGGAAAGGCGAGCATCCGGCGGCCCATGGGATTTATTTGACCCATGGGACTGATGGCTCCGAGATCGCGGAGCAGTGTTTCGGCGCGTTCGAGTGCTTTCGCGTCCGGTGCTTCCAGCCAGCGAAATTTGCTCACGTCTTCGACGCCACTCGCTTTCAGCGTCAGCACGACTTCCGCGAGATCGAGGCGGCGAATTTCGGGGAGTTCCTGCACGTTGCGGTCGCCGTGCTCGCGCTCGGTCCACATGCGCAGGCAGATGCCGGGCGCGGTGCGTCCGGCCCGGCCGGCGCGCTGGTCGGCGCTGGCGCGACTGATCTTTTCGACCAGCAGCGTGTTGATTCCGCGATACGGATCGAAGCGCGCGATCTTGGCGAGCCCGGCGTCGATGACCACGCGTACGCCGTCGATCGTGAGCGAAGTTTCTGCGACGTTTGTCGAGACGATCACCTTCCGCTTTTCGTAGCGCGCGACGGCGGCATCCTGCTGATCGACGGGCAGTTCGCCGTGCAAAGGAAGCGCGAGAAAGTCGCGACCGACGCGGGAATTTTGCACCGCCTGGATCGTGCGGCTGATCTCGTAGGCGCCGGGCATGAAGATGAGCACGTCGCCTTCGGTCGTGCGCGCGAGCCGTTCGAGTTCAGCGGCGGCGGCGTCCCAGACATTGGACTCACCGAGCGATTTTTCGAGGTGCTCGATTTGCACCGGATGCGTGCGGCCTCGCGAGGTGAGCAGGTCGCAAGGCGCGAGATATTTTTGCAGCGCGCCCGCGTCGAGCGTGGCGGACATCACGACGAGTTTCAGATCGGGCCGGCGCTGCTCCTGCAAATCGAGCGCGCGGGCGAGCGTGATGTCGCCATACAAATGCCGCT
The DNA here is from genome assembly GCA_031367565.1 of Verrucomicrobiota bacterium. Lineage (GTDB taxonomy): Bacteria > Verrucomicrobiota > Verrucomicrobiia > Chthoniobacterales > Chthoniobacteraceae > JANLQB01. Next base: position 3,715 of record JANLQB010000775.1, on the reverse strand, counting down.
CGTGAAATTCATCGAACAAGATCGCGCCCACGCCGCGCAGCCCGGGATCGGCGAGCATCTGGCGCAGGAGGATTCCCTCCGTCACAAAACGGATACGCGTCTTGGCGGAGCAGATGCGATCGAGCCGGATTTGGTAGCCCACTTCATCGCCGAGCCGCCCGCCGCGCTCCTGCGCCACGCGCGCGGCGAGCATCCGCGTGGCGAGCCGGCGCGGCTGGAGGACTACGATTTCGGCATCTCCCGCGAGGCCGTGATCGAGCAGCATTTGCGGGACTTGTGTGGACTTTCCCGAGCCCGTCGGCGCTTGCAGCACGAGGCGCGAATGCTGGCGCAACGAGGCAATCAGGGCGGACTCGAGTTCGTAAATCGGGAGATCTTTGGGAGGCACGGCGTGAATGGTGATTGGTGAATAGTGAATGGAGGGATCGCGCACCACCATTCACTATTCATCGAACACCATTCACCTCCGACTATGCTCCTCGCCTTTCATAAACCATTCGGCGTCGTCTCGCAATTCACGCCGGACGGCTCGAAACATCGCACGCTCGCGGACTTCGGATTTCCGCCGCGCGTGTATCCGATCGGGCGGCTGGATGCGGAGAGCGAGGGACTGCTGCTGCTCAGCGATGAGGCGGATTTGAATGCGCGTCTGCTCCAGCCTGAGCGCGGGCATGTGCGGACGTATTGGGCGCTCGTGGAGCGCGTGCCTTTGGCGGACGCGCTCGCGCAATTGGAGCGCGGCGTGAGCATCGGTGGGCGGATGACGCTGCCGTGCCGCACCTGGATGCTCGAGCCGCAGCCGGAAGTGCCACCGCGCGAGCCGCCCGTTCGTTTTCGTAAAAACGTGCCGGATGTGTGGCTCGCGCTCGAACTCGTGGAGGGGAAAAATCATCAAGTGCGACGGATGACGGCGGCGGTCGGTCATCCCACGCTGCGGCTCATGCGGGTGAAAATCGGGGCGCTCGGGCTGGGCGATCTCGCGCCGGGAAAATGGCGGGCGCTTTCCGCGAGCGAGCGGGCGCTGGTGTTCGCGAGGTAAGTGGGCTCCCCGGCGTTCCGCATCCGTGCGTTTTACTTTTTCTGCGGCGTCCCGAGCAGGCGCTGGCGGACTTCGTCAGGGAGGAGATTTGTGGTTTGCACCCATGCGGTCGCGGCGGGCTTGTCTTTTCTCATCCATTTGCTCGCGACGTTTTCCACGGCGGATTTACGGACGCCTTCATCGCCGATCGTCGCGGCCCATTGCGCGGCACTTTCGGGATCGCGGGCGATGATTCGATCGCTAAAAGTGCGCACCGCCGAGTCGCGTGATTTCCCGGCGGCCAAGGTGCCAAGCCATTTTGCGGACGCCGTGGCATCCACGTCAGCCCAGCGAGACATGACGCTGGAGAAGGCGTTGGCACGCGCGTCGCCCTCGGGCAGGGTCGCCGCCCAGGTGCTCGCGGCGGCGGGATCGTGTTGCGCCCAATTTCCCGCCACGTTGGACGCGGCGTTGGCCTGCGCTTCGCCGGTCAGCTTCAGCGCGGCGGCGGCGGCAGACTGCGGGTCGTTGGATGCCATCTGGCCGAGCGCGGTGGAGACGGCCTGGTTCTTCGCTTTGCCGTCGGGAAGTTTGTCCGCCCACGCGAGCACTTCCTGCGGATTGTTGTTTGCCCAGTTGCTGAGCACGTTCGAGAGCGCGTTGTCGTTGCTGTCGTTGCCGGGCGGGTTTTTGAGAAAGTAATCCGCCGCCGCCTTCGGATCGGTGCGACCCCAGCGCGAGCCGATTTGCTGCATCGCGTTGCTGCGATCGTTTCCTTCGGGCAAAAGGTTCGCGACTTCGAGCGCGGCGGGCGCGTCTTTTTCCGCGAGTTGACCCGCGAGCAGGCTGATGACCTGCGAGCGCGTGGTGCTTTCGGGGAGCGATTTCACATAGTCGGTCGCCGCCTTCGGATCGCGCCGCGCCCACGAATTTACGAGGCTGCCGACGGCGCGATTGCGGACGGCGCCCTCCGGCAGCATCTCGATCGCGCGCTGCGCTTCCAGCGGATCGCGCGTCGCCAGTTCGCTCACGGCACCGGCGACCGCGTTTTCCTGCAGGTTGCCCGGCTGAAGCGTGCGCGCGTATTGCAGGACGGCTTGCGGGTCTTTGCGGGTCCAGTTGGAGATCGCATTCCGCGTGAGATCGTCGCGCGCTTCGCGGTCGGGAATGTCCTTCGCCCAGTTCAGAAAATCCTGCGGCGCTTTGCTCACCTGCGAATACGAGAGACTGTTCAGCGCGTTGCGGCGGACCTGGCGGTCTTTGATGGTGAGTGCGTAATTCGCGGCAGCGTCGAAATCTTTTTGCGCCCACTGCTCCACGATCATCGACTGCACATTCAGGCCGTCGTTGGTCGTGGCGTCCTTCAAGTTGTCGTCGAAAAATTTCAACGCAGCGACGGGATCCTTTTTCGCGAGGCTGGTGGCGATTCCGCCGAGCGCTTCGTTGCGCTCTTTGCCGGGCGCGAGCGCGAGCGCATATTGCGATGCGCTGGTGAAATCTTTGTCGGCCCAGATGGCGAGCGCGTTCGAGCGGAGCCACTGGTTTTGCTGCTCCTTGGGGAGCGCGGACGCGTATTGCACGGCGGCTTTCGGATCGATCTCGGCCCAATGCGAGATGAGGCCGTTCATGAGCATCGCACGCTTTTGCTGGTCGAGATGCATCGCGGCATTCATCGCGCCCGGCATGTCGGCGGCGGTGAGGTGCTCGACCATTTGGTAAAGGCGATGCGATTGCCGGAGGTAGTTCACGTCTTCCATGATCGTCGTCGCGGATTGCTCGAAATCCTTCACCATCGCCGCCGTCTCAGGATCGGCGGCAGGCGTCGCGCCGGAACCGCTGCCGGAGGAAAACCCTGTCGCTGCCGTCGAGCCCGGAGCCGGTGCGGAAGGCCCGGAATTCATGGAGTAGCCGATGAGCCAGCCGATGACGCCGAGCAGCGCGGCGGAAAGCCACGGGAGTTTGGTTTGCATGGTCGCGTTTAGTAGCGCGAATGCGGCGCGGCGTCAGTATTTCAAAACGCGGCGCAGAAACTCGCGGCACTCGGCGCTCTTCGGCTCGGCGAAAAGCTCGGCGGGCGGGGCGTGCTCGACGATGCGGCCTTCGGCGAGGAAGGCGACGACATCGCCGACGTGCCGCGCGAATCCCATCTCGTGCGTGACGAGCACGAAATCGCGGCCTTCCTCTTTCAGCTCCTCGATGACATCGAGGACCTCGGCGGTCATCTCGGGATCGAGCGCGCTCGTCGGTTCGTCGAAAAGCAGGATGCGCGGTTTGATGGCGATGGCGCGGGCGATGGCGACGCGCTGCTTTTGGCCTCCGCTGAGTTCGGCGGGGCGTTTGTGCGCGTGGTCGGCGAGGGCGAAACGGCGCAGGTTTTCCATCGCGACGGATTCCGCTTCGGCGGGAGCGAGGTCGTGAACTTTCTCCAGCGGGAGCGTGATGTTTGCGAGCGCGCTGAGGTGCGGAAAGAGATTGAACGACTGGAAGACGACGCCGAGATGGCGGCGGTGTTCGCGGAGTTTTTCCTCCCGAAAATCAATCGTCTCGCCGTCGAGTTCGACGGTGCCGGAGTCGGGAATCTCTAGCCCGGCGATGATGCGGAGCAGCGTGGATTTCCCCCCGCCGCTCGGGCCGATGAACACGACGCTGCGCGCGCTGCCGAAATCCGCAGTGACGGAATCAAGGACGGTTTTGCCC
>JANLQB010000767.1:0-1641 GCA_031367565.1 Verrucomicrobiota bacterium | reverse complement strand
GGTCTCGCATGAACGGTTTGAGGAAGCCGGACCAGCGAGCTACCTGCTACGCGAGTTTGAACACGCGCCAATCATGCCGCCGGTGAATCCGACCTATCTCCCCTCACGGAAGTGCCTCGCATGGCATCGGGCACATCACGGTTTCGACCGGACCAACGCTGAAAAATAGCCTTTTGAGAAACTGAAGCAGTTAGGAGGAGATGGCATCGACGCTGCGAAGGTTCAGGCTGGATACCTCGATGCGGAACGGAAGCAGACAGACGCTGTGAAAGCCCTGACGGGTGTCTCCCGTCCTACTGTTCGGTTGCGCCGGACGATCCGGCCCGGCAGGGCCGAGGGAAATTAGCCGGTGGCGTCAGCCACCGGAACCGCGCCCCAAACGGAATCCGCCCCGGCAGGGGCGGCGGAACTCGCCGCGCTTACCACAAATACCGTTCGTCGTATTCCACCCCGCTGCGTTTCAAGAGTTCGAGATACTCCTCCTGAAATGTCCGCTTCCGATGATGCTCCTCCTGCTTCGCAACGTATTCGCGCACCTGCCCGCGCTGCGATGCGCTCACGGTGAACGCGCCGTAGCCCTCCTGCCATGCAAATGCGCGCTCGCCGATTTCCTCATGCACCCAGCGCGACGAAACCGCTTTCACATCGCGCACGACATCCGCAAGGCAGGCCGTCGCGCGTAAGCCGAGGAGCAGATGCACATGGTCCCCGACGCCGCCGATCGCTTCCGGGACGCCTTCGACATTTCGCACCACCCCGCCGAGATAGGCGAGCAGCCGTTCGCGCCAGGCGGCGGCGATGATGGGCGCACGATCTTTGGTGCTAAAGATGATGTGGTAATGAAGCGAGAGATGGGTGGATGGCATGGCTGCGGGGTCCCTGCGCCCCTGCCGGGACGCGGGGCTTTCTATCTGCAATCCGGTGGCTGACGCCACCGACTAATTTCTGGCAGGCCTTCGGCTTTGTCTGCACGACCCGAAACGCTACCAAGTATTTCGTCGCGATTGCCGACCGCCGCTTTCGCCACGGCAAAATCCGGCTCCCCGCTGGCGGTGCCCCGGAGATCGAGATGGACGGCGGCGATCACGCCTGGCTGGAGATGCTCAGCGGGTTTGAGAAGCGCTCCTTCGGCATCGCCTTCTCTCTCACACTCGCGGAGATGACGCGGCGGCGCATCCCGCTCGTCATCGACACGCCGCTCGGCAACGCGGATTCTGCACCTAGGCACGGACTGACCCGAATGAACGCGCAACGCGACCGATGATCCCACCCTGTAAGAGCATCGCCAATGTCACCCGCGGCAGTAAACCACTCCGAATCCCCCTTTCACCCCCCTGAATCCCCGCCGCACCGCCCCGAATCGACACTTCACCGCCCAGAATCCTTCCTGCACCCTCCAGAATCGACGTTTCACCGCTCAGAATCCCCCCTGCAACCTTCCGAATCCACCCTTCCCCGCCCAGAGTCACCTCTTCCGCAAAAATAGAGCAAACCTCAAACGCCCACCAAACCTACCTTGCCCAAAAAATATAAAACAGACACAACCTAGCCAGCCTCCCTTTCCCCTCGTTCCCAAGTTGGGAATGCCAGTTTCCCCGAAGCAGTGCTTCGTCCCGCCCCGCCCCGCTGAAGTGCAACTTC
>JANLQB010000740.1:0-1507 GCA_031367565.1 Verrucomicrobiota bacterium | reverse complement strand
GGGAGCGTCATGGAGCGGCGTGCGTCCAGCCGCCGGGCTTGATCACCGCTCGCCCGTGCGTCCCGGCTATTCTTTGAAATCGGTATCCGCCGCTTTGAGATCGAGCTCTTTGATCCACGCGTTGCGATAGCGCACGTCGTGGCCTTCGCACTGGAGCTTCAGCCCGCCGGGCGTGTCGGTGATGCCTTTGCCGCCGTCGTTCCCGCCGTCGAGGCCCGAATTTGGTCCGCCCCAGACCTGATTGATCGCGACGTTGTGGTGAACTTTCTGCCCGTTGAAATACATGCTCACGAGCGGGTTCTCGACCTTCTTCCCGTCCACAAAGCGCGCGGCGCGGAAGACGATGTCGTAGGAATTCCACTGGCCGATGCCCTTGTAGAATTCATACGGCGCGTCGGTTTCGTTGATGACTGCGCCGAGGCCGTGCTTCGTTTTGTCGCCGTCGAAAATCTGAATCTCGTAACGATTCTGCAAATACACGCCGCTATTTCCGCCCGGTTTCATGATGAGGAATTCGATATGCAGACGGAAATCCCGGTACTGCTTTTTCGTGACGATGTCCGCCGCGCCATACTTGCCGCCGTCGGCCGCGCGGTCGTCGGTCATCAGCGCGCCGCCTTTGTCCACGGGGTCTTCGACGATCTTCCATTTGATCGGCATGGCAGATTTGAAGCCGGGGCCTTCCCAGTAAATCCACTTTTCATCCAGCGTCGCGCGCGTGCCATCGATGATGACTTCGGCTCCCGTGAGCGGCTTCGCATTCAGGCCGACATCGGCGAGGGCGAAGGGCGCGAGCGTGCTGGCGAGGAGCGTGGCGTAGAGCAGGGGACGGATGGTGGATGGCGACATAGGGAGGTTGTTTTGGCTGCGGTGGATGGAAGGATTTCGTGCGGGCTGACGCGGGGCGCTACCGTTCGGAGATCGGCTTGGCCACCAGGCCGGGCGCGGGGCCGGTGTATTCGCTGAGCGGACGGAAAAGGCGGTTGTCCGCGAGCTGCTCGAGGATGTGCGCGGTCCAGCCGCTCATGCGCGAGATGGCGAAGATGGGCGTGAAAAGATCGGTCGGAATGCCGAGCGAATAATAGACCGTCGCGCTGTAGAAATCGACGTTCGCATTCAGCCCTTTCCGCTCCTTCATGATCGAGGCGATCCGCTCGCTCATCTGAATCCATTTCGCGTCGCCAAGCTCCTCGCTCAGCTTGATCGCCATCGCCTTCAAATGCGGCGCGCGCGGATCGAGCACTTTGTAAACGCGATGCCCGATGCCCATGATCTTTTTCTTCTGCGCCAGCGCTTCCTCGATCCACGCATCCACGTGATCCAGCGAGCCGATTTCCTGAAGCATGTGGATCACGCCTTCGTTCGCGCCGCCGTGCAGCGGCCCCTTCAGCGCGCCGATCGCCGCGCTCGCCGCAGAGTACATGTCGCTCAAAGTCGAGGCCACCACGCGCGCCGTGAAAGTCGAGGCGTTAAACCCATGCTCCGCGTGCAGCACATAGGCCACGTC
>JANLQB010000725.1:0-1636 GCA_031367565.1 Verrucomicrobiota bacterium | reverse complement strand
CAATTCACAACCTATAGGGAGCATTGCTGTTCACATGAACGTGATGGCGCGGCTTGTCGCTTTCGTGATGAGCAGCCTGACGGAGCAGGAGGCGGTTGAACTGCCGTGGCATCCGGCGGAACATTCGCTGGAGCGAAGGGTAAAAACAGGACGGCACACTGGGTTTTGCGTTTACCGCAAGAGCAGGTGCGCGAGAAAGAGGGCAGCGAGACGCGAGCAATCCCGGCAGGCTGCCGTCTTTTCCCAGCAAGCTGCGGCGGATGGCGCTCCCTACCAAATCATTTCCTCCACAAACTTCGCCTCGCGGCCCGTGAAAGTGAGCGGCACGAGCAGTTCGGATTTCCCTTCGGAAATGCGGACGATTGGTTTAACGCCGGAAAATTTCAGCGTCATTTTCCTAACGAGAAACGCGCCATCTTTCTCTTCGATTTTGTCGGCCACCGCTGCGCGGAAATAAAGGCGCTCGATCGCCGTCGGCGCGGTGACGCTAATCGTGCGATGCAAGGTGGCATCGACCTCGCCGGGGAGCGCGATCGGGTAGTCCTCGATCTCCGCTCCTTGAAAAATGAAGCGGAAGGCGGGGCGTTGTTTTTCGTCGAGGCGGTAGCCTTTGAATTGGTAGCCGCCATCCTTGCCGACCTCATTGGGCCACGCGGCGCTATCACTTTCGAGGACGGCAAAGGGCGGACCGGATGGCGCTTTCACGATGTTTACGCCGAGCGGTTTTTGGAAGCCATCGCCGCGACCGGTGCGATGTTTTGCCGCGTCGATGAAAGCGCCCTGCCAGACGAGCGCGAGGCGGCATTCGTTGGCATCGAAGGCGAGGTTCGCCTTTTCGGGGTAGCCGACGCCGATAGCGCGCGTGCCTGCGCCTTCGATGAAATTCCGGTAAATCACAGCCTCGGTGTCGGCGATGATTTCCTCTTTCCCCTGCACGAGTCCGGCGGGCAGATCCGCGTCCTTCCCCTTCCCGAGATATGTCCAGATCGCGCCGATTTGTTTGTCCGCATCGCCGCCGAGCACGTCGCGATTAGCCGCCACGCCATTTGGAAAAAAGCTGGGCATGCGCGTGCCGGGCCGGAGCGATTGCGGGTCGAGAAGGTAGCGTCGAAACCAGTCGGCCTTGAGGCGCGTGGCCGAGGTTGTGAGGTCGAGCGCGGGGACACCGAGGGATTTGTGGTCGGCGAAATTGTGGCACGCGATGCAGGTGTAGCCACCGACGCCGACGAGCTTGCGACCTAGCTTCGCGGCGTTGGCTTCGCCGGTCAGATTCGCCGGGTCGCTTGCGTCGGCCTGCTCGAAAAGCGCGGGGAGTAGCTTCACGTTGGCCTCGCCAAATTGCGGCATGCGCGTGGCCATGTAGGGACGCACCGCGCCGTTTTTCCACAGCACGGTTTTAACCCACTCGAGCTGGAGCTTCGCACCAACGGCGACAAGATGCGGCGGGATGCGGCCTTCGTCGCCAAGATCGATCTCTCCCGCCGTGACGAAGTAATCGCGCCGGATTCCGTCCGCGCCGCCGCGCCGGTCGCGCTGATGGCAGGCGTAGCAATTCAGCGTCGTCATCGTGCGTTTGATTTGGTCGGCGGCGTTGAGCGGGATCGCGAGCAATTCCTGCGCGCCGAGTTGCGCGAGC
>JANLQB010000665.1:0-12254 GCA_031367565.1 Verrucomicrobiota bacterium | reverse complement strand
AGAATCTGCCGCAGATATTTCCGCTCGCTCTTTTGCTCCGCCTCCCCGCCCTCGGCCGCTTCCTTGGAATTGATGCGGTCGAAAAGATTGTGCGACGTGATTTGCTCGTCGGCCCGGTGTCGTATTTGGGATGGAGCGGCTGGTAGCGCGCGTAGTGGAAATCGGTGCTGGTGATGCACTCCAGCGTGTCGGTGAAGACAGTGCTTTCCGCGCGGCTGAGCTGGTAGAGCAGCGGCACGGGATCGCTGACCTTTGGGAACCAAATCTTCTGCTTTCTGAGGTCGTCGCCGTAGAACTCCTCAATCTCGCGGCGCGTGCGGCGCACCATGATGTATTTGAGCACGCGCTCGCGCAGCTCGTGGGCGTTTTCCTCGACCGCGGCGACGTATTGCTCGGCGTCGTCGAGCCGGTGGAACGGCTTGAGCCGATTGCGCAGCTTATCAAAAAACGCCTCCAGATTGCGGAGTCTAGGGATGGTGCTGTTGCGTGGCGGCTGGAAGAGCTTCAACTGACTATAGATGTCGTCGAGCGTGTTGTTGTAGGGCGTGGCGGAGACGAGGATGACGCCCTTGCCCTGGCAGATGCGCGTGAGGTGCTCGTAGCGCTGCGTGGAGTCGCCTTTGAAGCGGTGCAGCGCGTAGTCGTGTCCCTCCGGCTCACGCAGGAGGACATTGAACTCCAGGTTGCCCTCCAGACCGCTGTGCGAAAAGTTACTCGGACCGGTGATGACGTAACCCGTGCCTCCATCGGGAGCAGGCTCCGACGGCGTCAGGATATAGACCTGCGCCTGGACGAGTTCCTTCCGCATCATGCCGCCGACGGTCGTAAGACTTCGGGTTGAGGACGGACTTGACCGACGCGAGCCACTCATCCGCGAGTTCATCGAAGCGGATATTGCGATTTTCTTCGCCCTCCAGTCGCTCCGCTTTGGCGCCGAATTCCACCAGCCGCCGCTTGGCGATCGCGAGGTCGTTCGTCTTGAGCGAGAGCCTGATCTCCTTGCTGTTGACCTTGACGAGGGCGCAGTAATGTCTATTTCCGTTCCGGTAGAGGCGACGGCGACCTTGTTGAAACACCCGAGATTTTTGCGGCACGCGAGTCGTGCCAAAGTTTATCGGGATATTTGACCGGGTTAAATGCGTCAAAAAACTCCGATTTCAAAATCGGCAGTAAATGCCTCGCAATAAGCAGTAGGGAGGGGTGGCAGAGTGGTCGATCGCGCCGGTCTTGAAAACCGGAGAGCCGAAAGGTTCCGTGGGTTCGAATCCCACCCCCTCCGCCAGCGCAGTTTCCCGGATGTCATTCCCCAATCCTCTCATGCCGAATCGCCCGTCCTTCCGGCGGACGTTTTTCGCGGCGCTGGGGTTCGTGCTCACGATGCTGGCGGGGGCGCTTTTTGTGACCTGGAAAAGCACGGAGCTTTTCCTCGGCACGGCGGAGATCGTGGGGCAGAGCCGCGAGACGCTGGCGATTTCGGAGAAGGCGATGCGCAATATATTGGAAATGGAAGTGGCCAGGCGGGATTTCCTGGTGAGCGGGAGTGAAGCGGCGATGCAGGTTTACGAACGGGCGCGCGCGGAAGTGGGGGAGGATTTTCGGGCATTGCGCGAGCAGCTTTCCGGACGGCTCGATCAGGTGGTGAAGCTCAACCGGCTGGACTCGTTGCTGAGCCGGATCGTGGAGTCGGACAGCCGGCAGTTTGAGGAACGACGCAAGGCCCCGCCGAAGGATGGAGCGCGGCTGCCGGATCGCCCGCAGGCTGATGAGTTGCTGGCGGAACTCCGCGAGGTTCATTTTAATCTGCAACTCACTGAGCGCGTCTTGCTGGCGGGGCGGGTCGAGTCTTCCGCGGACTACGGGAAATACGCGAGCGGGGTGATGATCGCGGTGGGGGCGAGCACGCTCCTCGCGTTTGCCGGCGCGGGGCTGGTTTTGCTGCGCGACATGACGCGGCGGCAGCGCGCGGAGGATTCGCTGGCACAGCAGGCGAATCTGCTGGCGAACATCATGGATGCGATGCCGGATCACGTTTTTGTGAAAGACGTGGAGGGCCACTACATCATGCACAACCGGGCGCACCGGCTGTATCTCGGGATGCGCATTTCAGAGTCGATCGAGGGGCATACGGTGTTCGATTTTTTCCCGAAGGAACTCGCCGAGCGTTACCACGCCGACGACATGTATGTGATCGAGACGGGCGCGCCGCTGCGCAATCGCGAGGAGCCCGCGCGGCCGACTTCGCCGAATGTGGTGTGGCTTTCCACGACGAAAATGCCGCTGCGAAATCCGGCGGGGCGCGTGATCGGCGTGGTGTGCGTGAGCAGCGACATCACGGCGCGGAAAGAGGCGGATGAGAAGCTGAAGCGCTTCGCCGAGAAGCTGGAGAGCAGCAACGCGGAGTTGGACAGTTTCGCGTCTGTGGCGTCGCACGATTTGCAGGAGCCGCTGCGGAAAATTCAGGCTTTCGGCGACCGGCTCCGGGTGAAATGCGCGGACCAGCTCGGCGAACAGGGGCGCGACTATCTCGGGCGGATGCAGAACGCATCGGAGCGGATGCAGGTGCTCATCCAGGATCTGCTAAAACTTTCTCGGATCGCGAGCCGCGCGAAACCTTTTGAGCCGTGCAAGCTCGGCAAAGTCGTGGCTGATGTGCTGAACGATCTGGAGGTGGCGATCGACGAAAAGCACGCGCGAATCGCCGTGGGCGAACTGCCGCTCATCGACGCGGACGCGCTCCAGATGCGGCAGCTTTTTCAAAACCTCATCGTCAACGCCCTCAAATTCCAAAAGCCCGGCGAGTCGCCCGTCGTGACCATTTCCTGCGAGATCGAGACGGCCACGACGAACGAGCTCCCGCGCGCGCCGCGTGGGAGCGAGTTTTGCCGCATCTCGGTTCGCGATAACGGCATCGGCTTTGAGCAAAAATTCGCCGACCAGATTTTCGTGGTTTTTCAACGGCTCCACACGAGGCAGGAATACGAGGGAACGGGCATCGGCCTCGCGGTTTGCCGGAAAATTACCGATAGGCACGGAGGCTCGATTGTGGCAAAAAGCGCGGAGGGAGAAGGAGCGGCCTTTACCGTGACACTTCCGATGAAACAACCCGCCACACCCGCCCATGACTAAAGACGCAATGCCGATTACGATTTTGATGGCCGACGACGATTCGGACGACCGCATCCTGACGAAGGAGGCACTCGAAGAAGGACGTCTCATCAACGAACTACGCTTTGTCGAAAACGGCGAAGAGCTCCTCGAATACCTGCGCAAGGAGGGGAAATTTTCGCCGCCAGCGGACGCCCCGCGTCCGGGCCTGATCCTCCTTGATTTGAACATGCCGCGCAAAGATGGGCGGACCGTTTTGAAGGAAATAAAGAGCGATCCCGCGCTGCGGACGATCCCGGTCGTGGTGCTCACCACGTCGAAGGCCGACGAGGATATTTACAAAAGCTACGACCTCGGCGTGAACAGTTACATCGTGAAGCCGGTGACGTTTGAGGCACTCGTGGATATTTTGCAGACGCTCGAAAAATACTGGTTCGAGATCGTGGAACTTCCGCCGGACACCGAGAAGTAACGGCGGCTGGCGATGCTCACGCCCGAACAACTTGCCGCGCTGCGGCAGGATTACAGCCAGCGCGGCTTGCGGCGTCGCGAACTCGATGCGGACCCGGTCACGCAATTTAATCACTGGCTCGCCGAGGCGCTGGAACTGCAAATCCCCGAGCCAAATGCGATGGTGCTCGGCACGGTCGATCCCGCCGGGCAGCCGTGGACGCGCACGGTTTTGCTGAAGATTTGCGATGCGAGTGGGTTCGCGTTTTTCACAAACTACGAAAGCGCGAAGGCGAAGCATATCGAGGCGAACGGACGCGCGGCGCTGACCTTTGTGTGGCTGCCTCTGGAGCGGCAGGTGAACATCACGGGGACGATCACGAAGACCTCACCCGAGGTGAGTGAAGACTATTTCCACACGCGCCCGGTAAACAGCCGGCTCGGTGCGTGGTCGTCGGTGCAGAGCGCGGTGATCGCGGATCGCGCGGAGCTGGAGCGGCGGTTTGAGGCCACGCGCGCAAAATACGGCGACGAAAAAATCCCGCTCCCGTCGCACTGGGGCGGCTACGTCCTCGCGCCGCAGACGATCGAATTTTGGCAGGGCCGCCGCAGTCGCCTCCATGATCGGCTTCGGTATTCCCGGCAGCCGGACGGCGCGTGGAAAATCGAGCGGCTGTCGCCGTAGGAATCGCGCAACCATTCGCGGCGAGGCGGGTTTGTGAAGCCGGACAGATTCACAAAATGAAACCGCTTCACCTCGCCGCCTTCCTGGCCAGCACCTCGTCCGTCTTTGCCATCGAAGCGGCTGCGACGGACGGCATCTCCGCCGAGCAACGCGATTTTTTTGAGAAAAAGATCCGGCCTGTGCTGGCGGACAAATGCTACAAATGCCACGCGCAGGATTCGGAGAAGATCAAAGGCGGGCTGACGCTGGATACGCGAGATGGAATCCGGCGCGGCGGGGACAATGGGGCGGCGGTGGAGCCGGGGAATTTGAAGGATTCGCTGCTGATCGAGGCGCTGCGGTATGAGAATAAGGACTTCGCGATGCCGCCGAAAAAAGAGGGCGGAAAACTGTCGGATGCGGTGATCGCGGATTTTGAAAAGTGGGTGCAAATGGGCGCGCCCGATCCGCGCGAGGGCACGGCGAAGGTGGTGAAGAAAAACGACATGGAGGAGGCGAAGAAGTGGTGGTCGTTCCAGCCGGTGAAAAAACCGGCGGCGCCCGCGATCAAGGATGCAGGCTGGCCGCGCAGGGACATTGACACGTTTGTGCTCGCCGGGCTGGAAGGGAAGGGGATGAAGCCCGTGGCGGATGCTGACAAACTGACGCTGCTGCGCCGCGGGTATTTCGACCTGATCGGGCTGCCGCCGACGCTGGAGGAGATCAACGCGTTTTTGAAGGACGTGTCGCCGGATGCGTTCGCGAAAGTGGTCGATCGGTTGCTGGCGTCGCCGCAATTTGGCGAGCGCTGGGGACGGCACTGGCTGGACGTGGCGCGCTTTGCGGAATCGAGCGGGAAGGATGTGAACATCGCGTTTCCCCACGCGTGGCGGTATCGCGATTACGTGATCGGCGCGTTCAACTCTGACAAGCCGTACGACGAGTTTTTGCGCGAGCAAATCGCGGGCGATTTGATTCCATCCAAAGATCAGAAGGAACTGGCCGAACATCTGGTCGCGACGGGTTTCCTCGCGATCGGGACGAAGGGATTGAACGAGCGGAATCCACGGCAGTTCGCGATGGATGTGGTGGATGAACAGATCGACACGGTCTCGCAGGCGGTGCTCGGGCTCACGGTCGCGTGCGCCCGCTGTCACGATCACAAATTCGATCCGATCCCGCAGCGCGACTACTACGCGCTGGCTGGGATTTTTCTGAGCACCGAGACGCGCTACGGCACGGCGGGCGCGATTCAAAACCGGCATCCCTCCGAGCTGATCGAGTTGCCGACGAGCGCCGGTGCGCCGACTTTGAACAAGACGCTCTCGCAGGAAGATCGCGGGAAAAAGGAACTGCTGCTCGCCAACTTGAAAAAGGAGCAGGAGGAATTGCGGAGGTCACTTTTTGCCGGACGAATGGGCGGAGACGACGCTCAATCGAAAGCCCTTCCGCAGCGGCAGCCGCGCGCTCTTCAACTGGTGACGCAGATCGGGGTGCTGGAAAGCGAGTTGAAATCGTTCGACGCCAGCGGAAAATCGAAGGCGCTGGCGATGGGTGCGCAGGATCGTCCGGCCCAAGAAGCGGGAGTTGGCGGCGGCTTCGGTGGGAGATTTCGGGAGAGGCGGCGGCAGGGGCCATACGCCGGACGCACTGCGTTTTCATCCATCACGGACAGCCCATTGCTCGCGCGCGGCGAGGTGGACAAGCCGGGCGAGAAAATTTCGCGTGGCGTTCCGGCGCTGCTGAATTTCGGCGAGGCATCGGCGATTCCATCGAAGAGCAGCGGGCGCAAGGAACTGGCCGAGTGGATCACCTCTTCGCAAAACCCGATGACCGCGCGGGTGATGGTAAACCGTGTCTGGCACTGGCTTTTCGGGCAGGGGATCGTGGAGAGCGTGGATAATTTCGGCACGATGGGGCAGAAGCCCGCGAACCCGGAACTGCTCGATTTCCTCGCGACGCGGCTCGTGGAAAACGGGTGGTCTTTGAAGAGGACGATCCGCGAAATCGTGCTCAGCCACACCTACCAACTCGCTTCGACATTCGATGAAAAGAACTTCGCCACCGATCCCGAGAACGCGCTGAACTGGCGGATGAGCAAGCGTCGTCTCGATGCCGAGTGCATCCGCGATGCGATGCTTTCCGCCAGCGGCACGCTCGATCTCCGCGCGCCCATCGGCTCGCTCATCGCGCAATCCGGCGGTGGCCCGATCGGGCGCTTCCGCGGGATCAGCGAGGAGTCGATCGTGAACGCGGGCGGAAATTTCCGCAGCGTGTTTCTACCCGTCCCGCGCGACGTGCTGCCGGACGCGCTTGATGCGTTCGACTTCGCTGAAAATTCCCTCGTCGCCGGCAAGCGCGAGACGACGAACGTGCCTTCGCAGGCGCTCTATCTTCTCAACAGCCCGACCGTCACCGCGCAGGCGCAAAAACTCGCCGATCGCGTGCTCGCGGCATATCCCGCCAGACCGAATGGCGGAGTCGCCGCGAACCTCGATCAACGCGTCGCGCACGCCTACTGGCTCACACTTTCCCGCGCGCCGGATGCGGCGGAGCGTCAGGCCGCGTCGGCGTTTTTGCTGAAATTTCCGGCGAACTCGGTGAAAGGCGAATCGAGCACACCCGCGCTGCGGGATGCGGCGGATGTGAAAGCGGCGTGGACGAGCTTCTGCCGCGCGCTCTTTGCGAGCGCGGAGTTTCGTTACCTCAACTGATCCGACCCTATGAACACCGACAATTCCTGCGGAGAGATCACGCCACTTTTTACGCGGCGGGACATTTTGAAAACCTTCTCGTGCGGCTTTGGCTGGCTGGCGTTTGCGGGGCTGGCGCAGCGCACGGCGTTCGGCGCGGTGGAGCATCCGCTCGCGCCGAAGGCCCCGCATTTTGCGCCGAAGGCGAAGCGGGTGATTTTTCTGACGATGCGCGGGGCGCCGTCGCATGTGGATACGTTCGATTACAAGCCGCAGCTCACGGCGGATGATGGGAAGGCGGGGAAGCGGCCGGGGACGAAACTGCTCGGGTCGAAGTGGAAGTTTTCGCAGAGCGGGAAAAGCGGGCTTTGGATTTCGGAGATTTTTCCGAACGTGGCGAAGCACGCGGATGAGATGTGTCTCGTCCGCTCGATGCAGACGGATTTGCCGAGTCATCCGCAGGCGTTTCTGAAGATGCACACGGGCAATTCGCAGTTCGTGCGGCCTTCGCTCGGGGCTTGGGCACTGTATGGGCTGGGGACAACGAATGAGAATTTACCAGGCTTCATCACGCTGACGCCGCCGGGTGGTTTTGGCGGGGCGCAAAATTACGGGAGCGCGTTTTTGCCGGCGATTTATCAGGCGACGAAAATCGGGTCGGACAATCGCGCGATCGCGCAGGCGGAGGTCCGAAATCTGGAGACGAAACTTTCACCGGGGGCGCAGCGGAATGAACTGGAATTGATCCAGACTTTGAACCGGCAGAAGCTCGCGCGGGATCGGGTGAACCCGGAGGTCGAGGGCGTGATCGAGAGTTATGAGCTGGCGTTCAAAATGCAGAGTCAGGTGCCGGCGGTGATGGATTTTTCCAAGGAATCGGACGCGACGAAAAAGCTCTACGGGATCGGCGATGCGGTGACGGATGACTTTGGGCGGAAGTGTTTGCTCGCGCGGCGCTTCGTGGAGGCGGGCGTGCGGTTCGTGGAGATTTCGCATGGGAATTGGGATCAGCATTTTAACCTCGCGACGGCGCTGGGGAAGAACGCGCGCTCGGTCGATCTGCCGATCGCGGGACTGCTCACCGATTTGCAATCGCGCGGGCTTTTGAACGACACGCTCGTCGTGTGGGCGGGCGAGTTTGGGCGCACGCCGCACGCGCAGGGCGGCGATGGGCGCGATCACAATCACAAGGCGTTCACGATCTGGATGGCGGGCGGCGGGGTGAAGGGCGGGCTGTCTTACGGCCAGACGGACGAGTACGGCTACGAGGCGGTGGAGAACAAAGTGCAGATTCACGATTTGCACGCGACGATCCTCGCGCTGCTCGGCCTTGATCACGAAAAGCTGACGTTCCGTTACGCGGGCCGCGATTTCCGCCTGACGGATGTGGCGGGGAATGTGGTGAAGGAAATCATCGCTTGATTTCACGCGGGTCGCGTCGAAATCGGCGGAGAGATTTCCGTTGTCACACCCCGCTGAATCCACTAACTCCTCCGACGACTTATGAAGCGACTTCTTCTTCCGGTAACCGCCGCGTTCTGCGTTTTTTCCATGACCGCCTGCGTCCAAAAGCAGGAGTCGAAGCCCCCGAAAAAGGGCGGATTTCATCAGCCTCCGCAGCCTCTGACGAAGCACGACGAGCCAGCCGATGAGGCCGAGGACAAGCTGCCACCAAAGCAGCACGACGAGCCGAGCAATCCGACCTCGGACACGCCTCCGCCTCCGACTCAGCCGTCCGGCCCGAAGAATTACGAATACGGCAAGCCGGTCCCCGGAAAACCCGGCTTCGTGACCAGCCCGTATGCGCCCGCCGCCGGCTATGTCGATGTGCGTGGCTTCGGTCCCGCGACTGAAGTCAAAGATCCCTACACCGGGAAAATTTTCCTCGTTCCCTAGAACAAATCGCCCCCCCTTCCGGAAGCCCGGCCTGAAAGCGATTCGTTTTCGGGCCGGGCTTTTCTTTCTGCCATGTCGCACTCTATCGCCATCATCGGCCCCGGGCTTCTCGGCGCGTCCATCGCCCTCGCGGTCCGACGCACCGGTTCGGCGCGCGTGGCGATCTGGGCGCGGCGTCCGCAGATCGTGGAGGAAGTGCGGGCGCGGGAAATCGCGGACGTGGTTTCCGATGATTTGGACGTGGTGCTCGCCGGCGCGGACACGGTCGTGCTGTGCGTGCCGGTCGGCGCGATGCCGGCGCTGGCGCGCGAAATCGTGACGAGCATTTCGCCTGGCGCGCTCGTCACGGATGTCGGGAGCGTGAAGGCGGGCGTCGTCGCGGAACTCGCGCCGATTTTTGAAAAACGCGGGCGATTTATCGGGAGCCATCCGATGGCGGGCTCGGATCGCGCGGGGCATACGTTTGCGTCGGCGGAATTGTTCGATCGGCGCGTTTGCATCCTCACGCCGGATTCCGCGACGCGGCCCGATGCGCTCGCGGATGCGACGACGTTTTGGAAAATGCTCGGCTGCACCGTTCGCACGCTCGCGCCTGCAGAGCACGATGAAGTCGTCGCGCTCGTCAGCCACCTCCCGCATTTGCTCGCCGCCGCGCTCGTGAACACGGTCGCCGCGAAAAATTCTGCGGCGTTCGCTTTTCACGGTCCCGGGTTTTTCGATACCACCCGCGTCGCCGCCGGGCAGCCTGATCTGTGGGCGGAAATCTTGCGCACGAATAGCGTCGCTGTCCGCGCGGGGGTGGAGGCGATGATTGAAAAGCTGCGCGAAATCACCACACTCCTCGACCGCGAAGAACCGATGAAAGAATTTCTCAACCAAGCCAAAACCCTGCGCGACGCGCTGCGCCCTATGAACGCCGATGTCTGACTGGAAAATCCGCCGCGCTCCGGCGATCAGCGCTGAAATCACCGTCCCCGGCGACAAAAGTATTTCACATCGCGCCGTGATGCTCGCGGCGATGAGCAACGGCCCGTGCGTCATCCGCGGTTTTTTACCGAGTGAGGATTGCCTCTCCACGGTCGGCGCGATTCGCGCGCTCGGCATCGAGATCGAGCGGCCCGACGACGAGACGCTGATCGTTCACGGACAACGCCGCGTTTTCACCGCGCCGAAAGGCGACATCGACTGCGGAAATTCCGGCACCACGATGCGCCTGCTGGCTGGAATCCTGGCGGGGCAGCCGTTTCGCAGCCGGCTCACGGGCGATCCATCGCTTTCAAAACGGCCCATGAAACGCATCATGGAACCGCTCCAGCAAATGGGCGCGAACATCACCGCTGAGGGCAAAGACCATCGCCCGCCGCTCGTGATCGAAGGCGGCAAGCTCTCGCCGATCCACTACATCTCGCCGGTCGCCAGCGCACAGGTGAAAAGCGCGGTGTTGCTCGCGGGAATGTTCGCGCAAGGGAAGACGAGTGTCACCGAGCCGAGCCAGAGCCGCGATCATACGGAGCGGATGCTGGAGTATTTCCTCGTGCGCCCGCAAAAGCAGGATCTCACGGTTTCCATTCACGGTGGCCAGACGCCGGAATCGCGCGATTTCCAAGTGCCCGGCGACATCTCCAGCGCTGCGTTCTGGATGGTCGCCGCCGCTGCGAATCCGCGTTCGCATTTGCTCGTAAAAAATATCGGCCTCAACGAGACGCGCACGGGCATCATCAGCGTGCTCGTCCGCATGAATGCGCATGTGCGCGAGGCCGTGCAGACAGAGGAGGCTGAGCCGCTCGGTACCATCGAAATCAAAGGGGCGCGCTTGAAGGGTACGGTGATCGAAGGGCGCGAAATTCCGAACGTCATCGACGAAATCCCCATCCTCGCCGTCGCCGCGGCGCTCGCGCACGGCACCACGATCATCCGCGACGCGGGCGAATTGCGCGTGAAGGAAACGGACCGGCTCACGGCCATCGCCACGAATCTCCGCGCGATGGGCGCGCAGGTCGTCGAGCTCGAAGACGGGCTGGAAATCATCGGCGGCGCGCCGCTTCACGGAGCACGTGTGGAGAGCTTCGGCGATCACCGGATCGCGATGGCCTTCGCGGTCGCGGGTCTTTTCGCCGAGGGCGAGACGGTGATTCAGGATGTCGATTGCGTGAACACGTCTTACCCCGGCTTTTACAAACAGCTCGAGCAGGTCATCAAAGATTCCGCCGACCCGGCCACGCCAGTCATCCAGGGCCTGCCAAACAACGAATAAATGGCCGATCCCGAGCACATCGTCATCGCCATCGACGGTCCCGCCGCGAGCGGCAAAAGCAGCGTCGCCCTCGCCCTCGCGAAGCGGCTCGGCTTTCACTACGTGAACACCGGCGCGATGTACCGCGCCGTCACCTGGTATATCGTTGCAAAGGGCGTCCCCGTCGCGGACACCGGACGCGTCCAGCAGCTCCTGCATTTCGCCGACATCCAGTGCGGCCTCGCAGACGGTGCCTCCACGATCACCATCGATAGCGTCGATCCCACGCCGCATCTCGTCTCCGAGGAAGTGAACCGCAACGTCTCTGCCGTTTCCACCATCAGCGAAGTGCGCCGTCTCCTCGTGGAAAAGCAGCGCGCTTATGCCACCGGGAATAACGTCGTGATGGAAGGCCGCGACATCGGCTCCGTCGTGTTTCCTGACACCGACTACAAATTTTACATCGACGCCTCCGCCGAAGTCCGCGCCCTGCGCCGCCTCCGCCAGGGCCTCCAGGATTCCATCACCGCGCGAGACAAAGTCGATTCCACGCGCCGCAATTCCCCGCTCACCATCGCCGAGGATGCCCACGTCATCGACAGCTCGAATCTCACCATCGACGGCGTCGTCGGCGAAATCATCGGACGCTTGAAAATGAAAGGCCTCGACGTGGAGCACGTTTGGGCGAGGCGGTAGCAACAATGGGCTTCACCTACACGGTTCACAAAAACCTCGCTCGCGTCCTCGCGAAGACCTGCTTCGCCTTCAAGACCGTCCACCGCGAGCGCATCATCGAGGAAGGCGGCTGCATCCTCGCGATGAATCACCAGAGCTACCTCGATCCGCCGCTCGCCGGGATCTCGTGCCATCGCGAAATCCACTATCTCGCCCGCAAGACCCTGCTCGACTGGCCGGTCATGGGCCGCATTTTTCCAAAACTGAACGTCATCCCCGTCGATCAGGAACGCGCCGACATGAGCGCGCTGAAGGCCGTCATCCGTCTCGTGAAAGCTGGGAACTGCACCGTCGTCTTTCCGGAAGGTTCCCGCACGGAAGATGGCGAGTTTCTCCCGGCCTTGCCCGGCCTCGGTCTCATTATTGCAAAAACTCGCTGTCCTGTGGTGCCGATGCGCATCTTCGGAGCCCGCGAGGCTTTTCCCCGTGGAGGGCGCCCGCATCTTTTGAAACCGATCACGCTCGTGGTCGGCGAGCC
>JANLQB010000661.1:0-5506 GCA_031367565.1 Verrucomicrobiota bacterium | reverse complement strand
CGCGCTCAGTAGCACGTATATCTGGGACGGCGGCGCAGGCGGGGACACGAGTTGGTTCAATCCGCGGAACTGGGATCAGGACAGCGGCACGCCGGGCCTCAACGACACGGCGGTCTTGAACACGGCGCAGACGATCACGCTCGACGGCACGAACGTCATCGTTGCCAACTTCACGCAGAACGACGGCATTTTCACCGGCGGCGCGTCGCTCTTTGTCAAAGGCGCGTTTACCTTTGGAAAAGGCACTCAGTCAGGGACCGGAGCAACGGTTGTGGAAGCGGGCGGCACCTTTACTTTCAACGACCTCGGCGCGAGCGATGCGAAGACGATCGACGTGCGGACGCTCACGGTCGTAGGCACGGGCACGGTGAAGGGGAATGACGACCTGACGCTGAACAACGGCGCGAGCCTGCGCATCGGTGGCGCGTTTTCGACGGGAAACTTTTTCGACGTCCTGCACACGGCGGGTGCGACGGCCAGCGTGGTCATCCTTCCCACTGGCTCGTGGATCAATACGGACTCGACCGACATCGCGGCGGGCGTGTTCTTCGATGCGGGCGGGCCGATCTCGTTTCCGAATACTTTGGGCAGCCTGAACATCCAGGGAGGCGGCAGCTTCAACGGTGGCACGATCACGCTCACGAATTCGCTCTCGAACTTGCGCTTGCAGTCGGATTTCACCTTCGGCGCAAACACGACTTTCTCCGGCGCGGGCTCGCTAATCACGACCGCCGGCATCACGACGATCGCGGCGGGCTTCACGCTCACGGGCAACGGCACGGTCGGGTATTCGCTCGAAGGCGGGACGCTCACGGGCGGCGGGGCGATCACTTCCGCGGGAGGTTTCAATTGGAGCGCGGGCAACATCCAAAACATCACGCAGACCTACCACGGCGCTCTCAGCACGCCGAGTGGCACGGCCGCAAAAACCATCGACAACGCGGCGCTCAACTTCAACGGACTCGTCATCGACACATCCGCAGACATCACGCTGCAAAACGGCGCGAGCATCAATCTCAGCGCCAGCTACGAAATCCGATCGGGCCACGATTTCATCGGCGGCAGCGGCGGCGGCGCGATCAAAGTGCTCGCAAGCGGCACGCTCACGAACAACGTCTCGACCGATCCAAACATCATCGGCACCGGCGTCCTGCTCACGAACCACGGCATCGTGAGTGCGAACGCGAGCGACTTCGACATCCGCGGCGGGAGTACCGGCACCGCCTCCACGTGGCGCGCGATCCTGGGGAAAAAGATCATCCTCAATGCCGGCACGCACACCCTCGGCGGCACCACGACTTTCACCGAAGGCGCGGTGGGCGAAATCGACATCCCGACCGGCTCGGCGGTGAATCTGAGCGGTCCATCCAACCTCACGAACAGTGTGATTCTGCGCGTGAATGGCGGCACGCTCACGACCTCCGGCGCCGTGGCTGTTGGATTGAACGCCGAACTTGCACTCGAAAGCGGGACGATCACCGGGACGGGCTCGCTGTCGGTCGATGGCATTCTCAACTGGACCAGCGGATCACTTTCTCCGAACGGTGGAACGCTCGTGAATGACTCGGGCAGTGTGACGTTCGGGGCCGGCGCGAAAACGCTCGCATCGAGCTTTAACAACACCGGACACGGCTTCGCCACTGGCCCGCTCTTGATTACAAACGGCGCGTCCTTTTTGAACTCGGGCACGCTCGACTTCACAGCCGACACGGCATGGGTGCGCACCGGCGGCCCTGTGCTGATCAATACCGGCACGCTTCTGAAATCCGGCGGCACGGGCGACTCGACGTTTGGCGGCTCGCTCGCCGTGAACAACACCGGCACCGTCGAAGCGCGCTCGGGCCGACTCAATTTTGCCATCGGCTACACGCAGACGGCGGGCACCACTTTCCTGAACGGCGGGAACATCAGCGCGGGCGATTTTCAGGGCGGCGAACTGCGCGGCGTCGGTGCCATCACCGGCGATGCCACGAACTCCGGCGCGACGGTGCGGCCGGGTGGGACGGGTGCGGCGGGGACGATTGCGATTTTGGGCGCGTACACGCAGAGCTTGAACGGCGCGCTGCTCATCGAAGTCGGCGGGACCGCGGCGGGGCAGTTCGATCGCGTGACGGTGGGCACGGCGGCGACTTTCAATGGCGGCGTGCTGACTTCGTCGCTCATCGGCGGCTTTGCCCCGGCGACGGGCACGCAGTTGCAAGTGGTCACGGCCGGCTCGGTCAGCGGCGCGGTGACGGCGAGCGGGAATTTCACCGCGCAACTCAATCCCAACAACGTGACGCTGTCCGCCGTGGGCACCATCGTGACGACGGCGCTCGATGTCGTGAACGCGAACGACGGCGTGACCTCGCTGCGCGAGGCGATCACTTTCGCGAACCGCAACTCCGGCCTCGACACGATCACGTTCGACATCCCCGGCTCCGGCCTGCACACCATCGCGGTCGGCAGCGCGCTTCCCACCATCACCGAGGCGCTCGTCGTCGACGGCTTCAGCCAGCCCGGCGCGGCGCGAAATACGAACGGCGCGGGCCTTGCCTCGAACTCGACGCTGACCATCGCGCTCGACGGCAGCGGCATCACGAGCGGGCTGGTGAATGGTCTGCAAATCACCGGC
Source organism: Verrucomicrobiota bacterium (assembly GCA_031367565.1). Lineage (GTDB taxonomy): Bacteria > Verrucomicrobiota > Verrucomicrobiia > Chthoniobacterales > Chthoniobacteraceae > JANLQB01. The sequence continues at coordinate 2,892 of JANLQB010000661.1, read as the reverse complement.
GGCGGCAGCACGGTGCAGGGGCTCGTGATCGGGAAATTTTCCGGCTCGGGCATCTTCATCACCGGCACGGGCGGCAATTCGGTCTTGGGAAATTTCATCGGCGTGAACGCGGCGGGCAACGCGGCCATTGCGAACGCGCGCGACGGCGTGGAGATCGACGCGAGCAGCGGGAACCACGTCGGCGACGGCACTCCCGGTGGACGCAATGTGATTTCGGGAAATGGCAACGCGTCTCATCCCGATCTGAACGTCGGTGTGGGTGTGCTCATCCTGAACGCCGGGGCGACTGCGAACATTGTCAGTGGAAATTTCATCGGCACGAATGCCGCGGGCACGGCCGCGCTCGCGAACACAAAATCGGGCGTCGGCATTTACCAAAACGCGAGCGGAAACACGCTCACCGCGAACGTGGTCTCCGGCAATCTCGGGCACGGCGTGGACATCGCCTTCGGGACCAGCACGAACACGGTGCAGGGAAATTTCATCGGCACGAATGCGCCGGGCACCACGGCCATCGGCAACGCGGGCGCGGGTGTGCTGATGAATTTCACGGCGACGAACAACCAGATCGGCGGCACGGCAGCGGGCACGGGAAATACGATCGCGGGCAATGGGATCAGCGGCGTCGTCATCAACGGCGGCTCGAATGCCAATCGCGTGGAGGGGAATTTCATCGGCACGAATGCGAGCGGCGTGGCGGGGCTCGGCAACACGGGCTCCGGCATCGTCGTCGCCAACTCGGCGAACAACCGCATAGGCGATGCGAACGTGCCGAACGTGATCGGCTTCAACACGAGACACGGCATCGAGCTCACGGGCTCGGCGACGACGGGAACGCTCGTGCAGGACAACTTCACCGGGGTGACGCCGTCCACTTTCCCAGGCGGCAGCAGCGCGATCCCGAACGCGCAGGCGGGCATCGCCTTGCTCAATGGCGCGACGGGCAATGACATCGGCGGCACTTCGCGCGGGAATATCGTCGCGGGCAACATCGGCGACGGCGTTTACATCGACCACGCGGATGGAAACGTGGTGCGCGGAAATCACATCGGCATCGTCGGACTCACGACCGGCATTTTTCCGAACGGCGGCGCGGGCGTGAACGTGAACGATTCGCTCGCGACGCGCATCGGCAGCATCCTGGGCTCCGAGTTAAACCTCATCGCGCACAACACCGGCGCGGGCATCCGCGTGACGGACACCTCGACCGTGACCGCGCGCGGAAACATCCTGGAGGGCAACGGTGGGCTCGGAATCGATCTCGGGGGCGACGGTGTGACGGCAAACGACACCGGCGACGCCGACCAACCACTCGGCCCGAACACGCTGCTCAACTTCCCCACGCTCTCTTCTGCCACACTCGTCTCCGGCTCGGCGTACACCGTCGCAGGAAGCTACGACGGCGCGGCGAACGCGACCTTCACGATCGACCTCTACGCCAATGCGGTGGCTGATCGGTCGGGATTTGGCGAAGCGCTATCGCGGCTCACCAGTTTCACGGTCACCACCGACAGCGCGGGCCACGCGGCTTTCAGCCAGAGCGTGACGCTCCCGACGAGCGGGCCATTCGGCGGGCCGATCGCGCCGATCTTCACGGCGACCGCGACGAGCGGCAACGGCGCGACCGGGCCGACTTCGGAGTTTTCGCGCGCTCTCGGCATCAACCCGTCCGGCGGCGAACATCTCTTCTTCACCGGCCAGGGCATCGGCTCGCGCGTGGAAATTCGAAAGGCTGGCAACGGCGAACTCGTCCGCACTTTCTCGGCGTTCAATCCCGGCTTCACCGGCGGCGTGCGCGTCGCGGGCGGGGATGTGAATGGCGATGGTTTCGAGGATGTGATCGTCGGCACGGGCACGGGCGGCGGAGCGCGCGTGCGCGTTTTCGACGGGCACAATATGACCGCAGGCAGGCCGACGGTGCTTTACGATTTTTTCGCCTTCGGAAATAGCTATCGCGGCGGCCTGAGCGTCGCGGCGGGCGATGTGGATGGCGATGGAAAGGCGGACATCATCGTCGCGCCCAGCTCGGGCTCGAGCGGCATCGTAAAAGTGTTCAGCGGCGCTACCGGCGTTTTGGAAACGGCCTTCCGTGCCTTCAGCCGAGGGGCGGGCGGCGTGCGCGTCGCGGCGGGCGATGTGAATGGCGATGGTTTTGACGACATCATCGCCGGCTCCGCGACCGGATCGAGCGTGCGCGTTTTCGACGGGCACAATGTCGCCACGGTGCTGAAAGAATTCCGCGCCTTCCCTGCGACTTTCCGGGGAGGCGTGACCGTCGCCGCCGGCGATGTGGACGGCGATGGCCACGACGACGTGATCGTGGGTGCGGGCCGCGATTCCAATGTCGCGCGCATTTTCCTGAGCAATGCATCCGGCACGGTCGCGGAAATCAATACGTTCGGCGGAGCTGGCCGCGGAATAAACCTCGGCGTCGTCGATGCCAATGCGGACGGCATCGCCGACATCATCGTCGCTCAAAGCAGCGGCGCGGCCCCGCGCGTCCGCATCTACGATGGCAGCACGGTGCTCGGCGATTCGCCCGCAGTGGCCGTCGCCCGCAACGCGTTCACTTTCGACTCCTCGTACGTCGGCGGCGTTTTTGTGGGCTAAAGCGCGTCAGCGAAACTGGCGGCGAAACATTTCCGCCGAAATCGCGAGGCCGATGATCGTGATCAGGCGGCGCGCGGCGGCCTGCGGGATGCGCTGAGAAAAGTGCGCGCCGATGAAGTAGCCGGCGAGCGCACCGACGGTCATCACGCCCGCTTTTGGCCAGTCCACGAGGCCGCTCGCGATGAACCATGCGGCGGCGACGAGATTGATCAGGGAGCCGAGCGCATTTTTGAGCGCGTTCATCTGATGGATGTCGCGCAAGCCCAGAAAGCCGAGCGAGGC
>JANLQB010000634.1:0-2223 GCA_031367565.1 Verrucomicrobiota bacterium | reverse complement strand
GCGGAAGTCCTGCACGGAACCCCGGACAATCGCGATGTCGGGCTCGGGCTCGGAATCACGCAACGTGAGCGGTTGATCCTGTCGCACGGAAAAGCCGGGCGGAACTGCGATATGCAGACTGTCGTAAAGGAGTTTGGCGATGCTGGCGTGGAGGGGTGACTTCGGCATTTTTTCGATGACGACTGTGCGGATGAGTTCGGTGCGGCGACCGTTGGCATTGAACTCGGGAAACTGGTGATATTGCGCGACATCGACCGGGGAGATGCGGGCGCGGACTTCGGGAATATCAAGCATCTGGGATGCGGCGCTCATAGACGGCAGATTATCGCGAGAGATGGCGGCGTCCAGTGCGCACTTGGGCATAACGCAAAATCACGTGAATCGGGCGGGACGAACGATTTGGGCAAATGCCGCTGACAAGACTGGCTACTCTCCCCAGCTACATCCCGCACTTCCCGGCGACTTCGGCGGGGGTGGAGCGGGCGGTGAGCATGCTGGCGAGGAAGGGGTCGCGCGTGGGGATGCGGGAGAGGCGGGAGAGGTTTTCGGGATTTTCGAGGCGCGAGAAAATGGCGTAGGCGACGCTCTTGCGCGGGACGCGTTTGTCGCTGTAGCCGCGCGGTTTGTTGCTCGACCAAAAGTGGACGTATTCCACGCCGGCTTCCGTCTCCGTGCCGAGATACACGACGGAGTGCCCGCGCTCTTTCGCGCCGATCTCGGTGGTCCAGAAAATCTTCATGAAATCGCCGGACCGCGCCTGCTGCCAGTCGGTGAAATTGCTCCCCAAATCCAGCTCGCGAAACAGCCGCGCGGTGCCGGGGCCGTTCGCATTCCACCGGCCCCAGATGCCCTCGCCATCGCGCTGCCCGGTGACGAGCATGGCCCGCAGCGTGTCATCGGAAAGTGAGAGCCGGCCTTCCCGGATGAGCCGCTGGCAGACTCCCACAAAGACTAGGTAAGTCGCGCCGCTGCAATAGCTCGGCACGGCATGCGCGGCGTCGATGGCGAGCCCGGCGGGCGCGACGCGGATCGATTCGGAAAGCAGCCGCGTCGCGGGCGAGGCCACACTGTAGCCGCCGTCTTGCGGCATGGCCGCGATCACCTGCAGGATCGTCGTATTGAATCCGCCCGCAGCAGGCGCGACATCCGGCGGCACTGCGCAGGCGAAGGAAGCGGCGACGAGCAGGGCGGCGGAAGTTTTCCAAAACATAGGCGGGAACAAGCGCGAAAGGCGACCCGATGAAAAGCGGAAAGCGGGATCCGCAGATCCCGCTTTTAGACTGCTTGGTGTGCGATTCGCGCGGATCAATTATAGGGTGACCAGAACGCAGACGGCGCGACGTCCGACAGTACGTTGAACGTGAGCGTGGGTACTTTCGGCATGTAATCTACCGAGAACGCATTTCCAAACGTGTTGCCCAGGATATCGGCTCCCAAGCTCAAACGGCTCCCGACCTTGATATAAGGCCGGAGGTCGGAGAGCGCGGCGATGTCCCCCGCGGATTTGTTATTTTCGATAGCCCAGCGGTCCAGCGAGTACTCGATCATCCGCAGATCTTCGAGGACGTGCGTGGCTTGTGCGCGCTTGCGGGAGCGAGAGTACGAGGGGACTGCGATGCCTGCGAGCAGGCTGATGATGGCCACCACAATCATGATCTCGACGAGGGTAAAACCGCGCCGGTTTTTATGGAGTGCGTTGTTCATTTTTAATGGGCCGGTTTTCCGGCTTATGCTTTTTATAGCAAGCGTCGCACCTCTTCGGTGGTTGGGTCGTAAAATTTTGCGGACCATGGGTGTCTGCCTGCCGGGCTTGCCTTTTCCTCCGCGTCGGGTATCCGGGGCGTCCTCTTGAAAATCGTCCGCCGCATCCCAACCATCCGCCGCCTCGTGCAATCCGCCGAAGGGCCGGTCATCCTCGTGCCCACCATGGGTGCGCTGCACGCCGGGCACGCCGCGCTCGTCCGGCGCGCGAGGAAAGGGGCCGGGCCGCGCGGGCTCGTCGTCGTCAGCATTTTTGTGAACCCGACGCAGTTCGGGCCGAAGGAAGATTTTTCCCGCTACCCGCGCACGCTCGCCGCTGATCGTAAACTCTGCGCCGAGCACGGAGCAGACGTCATCTTTTTCCCGAGCCCGGAAGAAATGTATCCAGCGGATTTTTCGACTTGGGTGAATGAGGAAACCGTCTCCGGGCCGATGTGCGGCGCTTCGAGGCCTGGGCATTTT
>JANLQB010000630.1:0-2389 GCA_031367565.1 Verrucomicrobiota bacterium | reverse complement strand
CGTCCGCTCATCCAGCTCATCAAACCGCTCCCGAATACGACCAGCATTTCGAGCTGCACGATGCTCGATCTTTCTAACAAACGCTACGGCGAGCGCGGAGTCATGCTCTTCGCGGATTGCGCGGTCATTCCCGATCCGACGATCGAGCAACTCGCGACAATCGCCGTGCAGACGGGCACGATTTGCCGTCAGCTCACGGGAAACAAACCGCGCGTCGCGCTGCTCAGCTTCACCACGAAAAGCGGTGGCCATCTCGCATCGCCGGCGAAAATCGCGGCAGCGACGGCGCTCGCGAAAAAGAAAGCCGAAGAGATGAATGTCGAAATGGAAATCGACGGCGAGCTTCAGGCAGACTCCGCACTGCTCCCCGATCTCGCGGAGCGCAAGGCGTCGGGCAGCCTCGTGGCCGGTCGGGCCAACGTGCTCATTTTCCCCGACCTCAACGCGGGCAACATCGGCCTCAAACTCGTGCAATATCTCGCCGGCGCGGAATCTTACGGGCAAATCCTGCTCGGCCTTTCCAAGCCCTGTGCCGAGCTCTCGCGCGGTGCGACGGAAGACGAAATCCTCGGCGTCGCGGCCATCCTCGGCTTGCAGGCGATCGAGTATCGCAAGCTGTATCCGAGCGAGGTTTGAAGCCCGCCGACGCGGCTCCGAATGGAGCCGGACTATTTTAAGATGAACAACGTCACGCCACGCCTTTTTGTCGCCGCCACCAAACAGAATGACGGTAAAACCACCGTCTCGATCGGCCTTTTCGGCGCACTCCGAAAACGCCTCGGGCGCATCGGCTTCATCAAGCCCGTCGGACAGCGATTTGTGGAAGTGGACGGGCAGCGCATCGACGAAGACTCGGTGTTGATCGACGAGACATTCGGAGTCCACACGCCGCTGGAAGCGATGAGCCCGATCGCGGTCGAGCCGGATTTCACGCGGCGCTACATCGAGCATTCGAACAACGAGCACCTCGTAAAACGCATCCAGAATTCGTTCGACCGCGCCGCTTGGGAAAAGGAATTCGTCATCATCGAAGGAACCGGCCACGCGGGCGTCGGCAGCGTTTTTGACCTCTCAAATGCACGCGTCGCGAAACTGCTGGAGAGCAAAGTCATTCTCGTCACGCGGGGCGGCATCGGCCAGCCGATCGACGAAATTGCGCTGAACAAGGCGCTCTTCGACCAGGAAGGCGTGGAGGTCGTCGGCGTGATTTTGAACAAGGTGCTGAAGGACAAGTTCGACTACGTGCGCGACTTCGCGCGGCGGGGATTTGAGCGGCTCGGCATCGAGTTACTCGGCGTCATTCCCGAAGAACCGCTGCTCGCGAATGCGACGCTCGGGCAAATCTGCAAGACGATCAAAGGCGAGTTCGTTCACGGTAAAAACAAGAGCCGCCGCCGCGTGCAAAAGATCATCATCGGCGCGACGAACTCGATGAATGTCATCCAGCATTTCCGACAAGGGACGCTCGTCATCACGCCGGGCGACCGCGAGGACGTGGTCGAGGCCTCGCTCGCCCTCACATCCAGCCAGCACGGGATTTCGATCGCCGGCTTCATCCTCGCCGGCTGCCACGCGCCGGCGCAGCGCGTCGTCGAAATGCTCGCAAATGCCGACGTGCCCGCCATCGCTTCGCCGCTGGAAAGCTACGCCGTCGCGAGCAGCATCCACTCGATGACGGTGAAGACACTCCCCGGCGACTCCGAGAAAATCGACGCGATCCAGTCGCTCATCGACCGGCACGTCGATATCGACCGCCTGCTCGCGAAGCTCGGCGTGCCGACGACGCAAGGTTAGTCGCTTAGTCGCGGAAATTCCCGAAGCTCAGCGCCACGCCAAAATCTTTACTCCGGCAAAACGCGATCACTTCCTGCAAGTCGTCACGCTTCTTCCCGTTCACCCGGATCTGCCGTTCCTGGAGCGTGCTCTGCACTTTGAATTCCTGCGCCTTGATCGCCTTCACGATCTCTTTCGCCTTATCGCCATCGAGCCCCTGCTTGATCACGAAATCCTGAGTCGCATGCCCGAGCGGTGAGATCACTGGGTCTTTCCGCTCCACATTCCGCAGGTCGATGTTCCGCTTCGCCAGCTTCCCCGTCACGATGTCGTGCAGCCCCTTCAAGCGCGAGCCGTCCTCCGCCTTCAGCTCGATCTTCGATTCCTTCTCGCTGTATTCGATCGTCGCCTTGCTCCCTTTGAAATCAAAGCGCGTCACGAGTTCCTTCCGCGCTTGATTGATCGCGTTGTCGATTTCTTGCGTGTCGATTTCGGAGACGATGTCGAAAGAGGGCATGGTGATTTAAAGCGAGGCGCGGGCGGTTTTTTCGTCGGGGTAAATGTGGAGGACTTGATCCAGCCGCGCGATTTCAAAAATGTGATGCACCGTCGGCTG
>JANLQB010000622.1:0-6478 GCA_031367565.1 Verrucomicrobiota bacterium | reverse complement strand
GCCTTCGACTTGCAGATGAATCCTGCGAGTCCGGGTATGAGTCTCCACAAGCTCGACAAGGCGAAGGACAAGAATTTCTGGTCGGTGCGCGTGAATGCCGACATCCGGCTGATCGTTCACAAAGCGCCAGGCAGTCTCTTGCTCTGCTACGTGGATCACCACGACAATGCCTACGACTGGGCCGCGCGGCGGAAGCTGGAAACTCATCCGAAGACCGGTGCCGCGCAGTTGGTAGAAATCCGCGAGACGGTGAAAGAGATCATTGTCCCGATCTATGTGCAGACAGAACTGCCCGTGCGAACGAAGCCGCCGTTGTTTGCCGATAAGTCTGACGAAGAACTGCTAGGCTACGGCGTGCCCGCCGAATGGCTGAACGACGTTCGCCAGGCCACCGAAGAGAGCCTTCTGCTACTGGCGGATCGCCTGCCCGCCGAGGCAGCCGAAGCTCTCTTGGAACTCGCTACCGGGGGCAAGCCGCGAGTGCTACCACCGGCGACCACGGTCACGAATCCTTTCGATCATCCCGATGCCCAGCGCCGCTTCCGCGTGATGACCAACGTGGAGGAACTTCAACGTGCCCTCGATTTTCCATGGGAGAAATGGACGGTCTTCCTCCATCCTGAACAACGGCAGTGGGTGGAGCGCGATTACACCGGGCCAGCACGCATCTCCGGCTCAGCGGGCACCGGCAAGACCATCGTGGCGCTGCATCGCGCCGTGCATCTGGCCCGTGTCCACCCTGAATCGCGGGTGTTGCTCGCGACCTTCTCAGACACGCTGGCGAAGGCACTTCACACCAAGCTGAAGCGACTGATTGGCAGCGAGCCGCGTCTTGCCGAACGCCTCGACGTCCACTCCCTCAATGCCCTCGGCCTTCGACTCTACAAATCGCTTTCCGGGCCGGTGAGCCTCGCAAGTCGCGAAGTTGTCCGGGAGCTGCTCGACGAAGCATCGAGCGCCGTGGTTGGTCACAAATTCACCCTGCATTTTCTCTTCACCGAATGGGAGCAGGTGGTGGATGCCTGGCAGTTGGAAACATGGGAGTCATATCGCGATGTTACCCGGCTCGGTCGCAAGACCCGGTTGCCCGAGGCGCAGCGGGCGGTGCTGTGGTCCATCTTCGAGCGGGTTCGCGCTGGCCTAAAGGAACGGAAGCTCATGACGCACGCTAGCCTCTTCACCTCCCTGGCCTCCGCACTAACCAAGGGGAAGCACTTACCGTTCGACTTCGCAGTTGTGGACGAGGCGCAGGACGTCAGCGTTGCCCATCTGCGCTTCTTCGCCGCGCTGGGTGGAGATCGACGCGATGCCCTGTTCTTCGCCGGCGATCTCGGCCAGCGCATCTTTCAGCAGCCTTTCTCCTGGAAATCCCTGGGCGTGGACATTCGCGGGCGCTCCCGCAACTTGCGCATCAACTACCGCACCTCCCACCAAATCCGCCAGCAAGCCGACCGCCTGCTCGGCCCGGAGGTGGCGGATGTGGATGGCAACACCGAAGTCCGCAGCGACACCGTCTCCGTCTTTAATGGCCCACCGCCGGTCATCCGCGTCCTCAAGAGCGAGAGCGAGGAGATCAAATCCGTCGGATCATGGCTTGCCGAGCAGTCGAAAACCGGCGTCTTGCCTCACGAGTTCGGTGTCTTCGTGCGCTCGGCAGGCGAATTGGGTCGCGCACAAGCCGCAGTCAAAGAGTCAGCATTGCCCTTCAAGATTCTCGATGAGCATGTCGAGACCGCCAGCGGCCACGTCTCGATCAGCACCATGCACCTCGCCAAGGGTCTGGAGTTCCGCGCCGTGGTGGTCATGGCCTGCGACGACGAAATAATTCCTCTGCAAGAACGCATCGAAACCGTAGGCGACGACGCTGATTTGCAGGAGGTCTATGACACCGAGCGCCACCTGCTCTACGTCGCGTGTACGCGGGCTCGGGATCATCTGCTGATCACCGGCGTCGAACCGGCCTCCGAGTTTCTGGACGATCTCCATAGGAGCGCCTCCATGATCGGCGGCTGAAGCGGCTCGCGCATTTCCCCGGAATGCACAAAGTTCATGCCATGACAGACAACTACGACTTCATCGCAATCGGCGGCGGCAGTGCGGGGTATGCGGGCGCCTCCACCGCGGTGGGATTGGGAATGCGCACGCTGCTGGTCGAGGGCGGGCGCGAGATCGGCGGGCTGTGCATTTTGCGCGGGTGTATGCCGAGCAAGACTTTGCTAGAGAGCGGGCATCGCGCGGAGGCCATCCGCGAGGCGGGGGAATTTGGATTGCGCGCGGAATACTTCGGGCCGGATGCGGCGGCGATCGTCGCGCGCAAGCGACGGCTCATCGCCGAGTTCGCCGACTACCGGCGCGGGCAGATCGAGAGCGGGCGCTTCGACCTCGCACGCGGCCTCGCGGAATTCATCGACCCGCACACTATCGAAATCCGCCTGCAAAACGGCGGCCGGCAACGCGTCACCGGCCGAGCCTTCCTCATCGCCACCGGCTCCCGCATCGCTGGGCCAAAAATTGACGGACTGGAGCAAGCAGGTTTCTGGACCAGCGACGACGTGCTTGATGCGGAAACGATTCCGGAATCCGTCTGCATCCTCGGCGGCGGAGCCATCGCCCTCGAACTCGCCAGCTATTACGCCGGCCTCGGCGTGCCCACGATCCTCATCCAGCGCGGCGCGCACGTGCTCCGCGACATGGACACCGACATCGCCGACGCCCTCTCCGACGCGATGGAAAAGCGCGGCATCCCCATTTTTCGCGGGACTAAACTCCTCCGCGTCACTGCCGACGAAACCGGCAAGACCGTCCACTTCGAGCAGGGTGGAAACGCGCGCACCGTCACCGCCGCGCAAATCATCCTCGCCCTTGGACGCGAGCCCGCCATCGCCGGACTTTCTCTCGAAAAAGCGGGCGTAAAAACCGGGCGCAGCATCCACGTCGAAACCACCCAACAATGCGGCGCGCAGCCGCACCTCTTCGCCGCCGGAGACGTGTGCGGCCCGCACGAAGTCGTCCACATCGCGATCCAGCAAGCCGAGCTAGCCACCCGCAACGCCGCCCGCTTCCTAGGCAAACTCCATGGCGACCTGGAACAAATCGATCACGCGCTCAAACTCTTCGCCGTCTTCACCCACCCCGAAGTCGCCGCCGTCGGCCTCACCGAGCGCGAGTGCATCGAGCAAAACATCCCGCACCTGGTCGCCACCTACCCTTTCGCCGACCACGGAAAATCCATCGTGCACGGCGCAACCGACGGCTTCGTAAAACTCATCGCCCACCGCGAAACGCGCCAGCTTTTAGGCGGCTCCTGCGTCGGCCCCCACGCCTCGGAACTCATCCACGAAATCGTCGTCGCCCTCCGCTTTGGCGCGACCGCCGCGCAACTCGCCAGCGTGCCTCATTACCATCCAACGTTCAGCGAAATCTGGACGTATCCGGCGGAGGAATTGGCGAATTCTTAAAGCGCCCTCACCACGTCCTCACGCGCAAACACGGAGCTTGCGCACGCTGCCGTTGAGGTCTGTTACTTCGCTCCCGCACGACCGACGGCGCGGTAATCGAAGCCGAAGTCGCGCATCGTTTCCGGGTCGAAAAGATTGCGTCCGTCGAAGATGAGCGGGGTGTGCATCGTGGCTTTCACGGCGGCGAAATCCTGGTTTTGGAATTCCTTCCACTCGGTCGCGAGGATGAGAGCTTCGGCTCCGGCGGCGGCTTCGAGCGGGGTTTTGGCGATCTTCACTTTCGCGGGATCGACCAGTTTCCACTCGACGGCTTTTTCCGCGCCTTTCGGATCGTAAGCGGTCACTTGCGCGCCTTCCGCGACGAGGATGTTGATGAGGTCGATCGCGACGGAGTTGCGCACGTCGTCGGTGTCGGGTTTGAAGGTCATGCCCCAGACCGCGATCTTCTTATCTTTGAGCACCCAGAGCGCGCTGCGGACTTTGTCGATGAAACGCGTGAGCATCTTCGCGTTGATGTTTTCGACTTCCTCCAAAAGTTTGAACGGCGTCCCGAGCTGTTTCGCGATGGCGATGAACGCTTTCACGTCTTTCGGGAAGCAGGAGCCGCCGTAGCCGAGGCCGGCGTTGAGGAAATTGCGGCCGATGCGTTTGTCCATGCCGATGCCGTCGGCGACCATTTCCACGTCCGCGCCGCTGGCTTCGCAGATGGCGGCGACGGCGTTGATATAGCTGATCTTGAGCGAAAGAAAGGAGTTCGCGGCGTGTTTGATCAGCTCGGCGCTGTTCACGTCGGTGACGAGGATCGGGGCTTGGAAAGGCTCGTACACGCGCTTCATCAGATCCGTCGCGCGGTCGCTGGCGCTGCCGATGACGACGCGGTCGGGGTTCATCAAATCAGGCACGGCGCAGCCTTCGCGCAAGAATTCGGGATTCGAGACGACATCAAATTCGGCGTCCTTGTTGTAACGCCGGATGGTGTCGCCGACTTTTTCGCCGGTCTTCACGGGCACCGTGGATTTATCCACGACGACGCGATACTGGCCGGGCTTGAGCACGCCGGCGATTTCGCGGGCGACTTGCTCGATGAAGCTGAGATCGACGGAGCCATCGACCTGCGGCGGCGTGGGCACGGCGATGAAAACGATCTGGCTGTGATCGACTCCGTCTTCGATGGAATTCGTAAAGCGCAGGCGCTTTGCCGCGACGTTGCGGTGGACGAGTTCTTCGAGCCCGGGTTCGTAAATAGGAATCTGCCCTGCTTGGAGTTTATCGACCTTGCGTTGGTCGTTATCGACGCACACGACGTGGTGGCCGACTTCAGCAAAACATGCCCCGCTGACGAGGCCAACGTATCCAGAACCGATGATGCAGAGATCCATTTTTCTTAAGTGACTTTGATTGTGAGTGCTATGTGAAGTGAGTTACCCCGCGCAAAATGGGGCGCAATAAGGGGCACGAATCCCACGAGAGCAAGTGCCGTTTTTTCCACAATTTCGCCCGGCCAGTGAAAACGTCCGCCGCGCCTCCCTTTTTTAGCGCGGAAGCGGGAAGCGGGCGGTGAGAGCGCGGACTTCGGTGCGGATATTCTCCAACTCGGCGGCGCTGTCTTTGTTCACGAGCGCTCGGTGGATGAGGTCGGCGATCCCCATCATGTCGTCTTCTTTCATGCCACGCGTGGTGACGGCGGGCGTGCCGATGCGGATGCCGCCGCCAAGCGTGATTTTCTCGGTGTCAAACGGGATGCCGTTTTTGTTCACGGTGATTCCCGCGAGGTCGAGCGTTTCACTGGCGATTTTGCCGTTGATGCCGTTCGGGCGGAGATCGACGAGCATCAAGTGGTTGTCCGTGCCGCCGCTGACGATGCGGTAGCCTTTGTGGGCGAGCGCGCCGGCGAGGGCTTTGGCGTTTTGCACGACTTGCTGCTGGTATTTCTGAAAGCCGGGCTGGAGCGCTTCGAGAAAGCACACCGCTTTGGCCGCGATGACGTGCATGAGCGGTCCACCCTGAATGCCGGGGAAAACCTGGCTGTTGATCTTTTTTGCCAGTTCCTCGCTGTTCGTGAGGACCATGCCGCCGCGCGGGCCGCGCAATGATTTGTGCGTGGTCGTCGTGACGAAGTCGGCGAATTCCATCGGCGAAGGATGCACGCCCGCGGCGACGAGGCCGGCGATGTGCGCCATATCGACAAAGAGGTAAGCGCCCACGCTTTTCGCGATCTCGCTCATTTTCTGAAAGTCGATGATGCGCGGATATGCGCTGGCTCCGGCGGTGATCATCTTCGGCTGCTCACGCTTCGCGACTTCAGCGAGTTCATCGTAGTCGATGCGCTCATCGCCCTGGCGCACGCCGTATTGGCAAAAGTTGTAGAAACGTCCCGAAAAATTCGCCGGGTTGCCGTGCGTGAGATGTCCGCCGTGGGCGAGATTCATGCCGAGCACTTTGTCGCCGGGCTGGAGCACGCTGAAATAGACGGCGGCGTTCGCCTGCGAGCCGGAGTGCGGCTGCACATTGGCGAATTTCGCGCCGAAAAGCTGGCACGCCCGGTCGATGGCGAGTTGCTCGACCACGTCCACGTTTTCGCAGCCGCCATACCAGCGTTTCCCGGGATAACCTTCGGCGTATTTGTTCGTGAGGCAGGAGCCCTGCGCTTCCATCACGGCGGGGCTGGTGAAATTTTCGGACGCGATCAGCTCGATATTTTCAAACTGACGCTTTTCCTCTTCCTCGATCGCCGCGAAAATCTGCGGATCCACTTCGCTGAGCCGTCCACTTTTAGCAGAAACACCGAGGCTCAATTTGTTGACGCGGCGCTCGTGGCGTCCGCCTTCAAATTTCGCGGTGAGGAACGTTTCGACGATCCGCGCCACGTCGGGCGGGTTCACATTGCGCGCGCCCAGGCAAAGCACGTTCGCGTCGTTGTGCTGGCGCGTCACGGCGGCGTCCGCCGGATTCGAGACGAGCGCGGCGCGGATTTGCGGGTGACGATTCGCGGCAATGCACATGCCGATCCCGCTCCCGCA
>JANLQB010000598.1:0-1787 GCA_031367565.1 Verrucomicrobiota bacterium | reverse complement strand
GTCCGTTCCGTTTCGCCTCACTCGTCGCCGAAAGCAGGATGTCCCAGGCCAAAGCCATGCAAATCGCGGAGGATTTCAAGGCAGACCGGCGGGAGAAAAACCAGAAGCGCTTCGCTCCACCGGAAGCGTAAAGCCATGCGGATCGTGGTGGACACGAACATCGCCTTCAGCGCGCTCGCCACTGGTTGCGGTGATCTCGCGGTGCGCCTGCTCTCTCCTGCGAAAATAGTCTTCTACGCGCCGCGTTTTCTCTTCGTTGAACTCTTCAAACATTAAGCACGCCTCGTTTCCGCGACCCGGCTGCCGGAGGAAAAACTGCTCGAAGCACTCAACGAACTCATTGAATCGCTCCAACTCATCGAAGCTGCCAGCATTCCGCCCGGAATCTGGATGCAGGCCCGGCGACTCTGCGACGGTATCGATTTGAAGGACACACCCTTCATCGCGTTGGCGCTGCACCTCGACGCGCGCCTCTGGACTGACGATGAGGAATTGAAGACCCGGGCTTCGGGCAAAAGGATTCGACCAGTTTTTTGAGCCGTAGCGTTCCACTCACGGGCAAATCTCGAGAACCGAAATTCAGGTTCGATCACGGGCAGGAAAGCCTGTGTCACATTCCGCCTCACCCGAGCAGCCGCTTCCACTCGCACCCGAGCGCGGCGCGCTCGCAGCGCAGGTTCGTGCCGGGCGTGCGGAGGGATCGTGCTTATAGGGAGCGGGTGGGCACGCCCCATCAAGGCGGGGATGCCGCCGCTACTTCCTTCGTCTCCGCCGGCACCAGGACGCGCTTCGTGCGATAGATGCGCTCCGGATGCTCTTTCTGCCGCTCCCGGATGCGGCGACCCATTTCAAACGGGTCGTAATTGCACTCTGCGGCAAACTGGCGGCGGATTTCGCGCAGCCATTCGAGACCGTCATCGCGGCGGGGCTTTGGTGATGCGGATTCGGGGTCAGGTGTCATGGCAGTTGTCCTAGTAGTTCAAACGGTGTGGTCAATACGGGCGTGGCAAAGCCGAGTAGGGAATTCACGCGACGGATATGCTGCTGCTTGTTCGCGTTGGCGATGTGGCGGCAGTTCCATGTCGCCAGAATATCACACTCATGGAAGGTGGCGAGCGCCAGATGGCGGGCATCGCCTGCCGCATCCCAAGGCATCAGCTTGTGTTGAAAATACGCTGCCACGATTTCATCCACCGCATCCATATCGTCCAGCAACGGCAGCGTCCCGAGCAGTGACAACGCCGCCGATCGTTTCGGCTCTGGGGCACCTTCCAACTCCATCAGCACGGGGTCCGACGTGACCAGTTCATCCCGCACCCGCGCGATGTCCCACCATTCACGCGTCCACTCCCTCATCGCCTGAAACTGCGCCTCTGGCCGCGTCTCGTAGTAGAAACTTGGGATGCTCGTCTCGACGTAAATCAGCGCACTCATTTCGTGGGAGCAGCATCACCAGCCGGTAGGGAAAGCCAAGGCGTGATTCAGGTCACCCGAGCAGCCGCTTCCACTCACAGCCGAGCGCGGCGCGGAGGCGTTGCAGGGTGGTGACGAGGATGGTGATGGCGCCAGCTTCGATCTTTTGCACGGTGCGCGGGTTCAGGTCGGCCAGTTCGGCGAGGCATTCCTGCGTCAGCCCGCGCGCGGTGCGCTCGCGGCGCAGGTTCGCGCCGAGCGTGGTGATGAATCGTGCTTCTGCGGAGCGGGTGGGCACGCCCCATTGAGGCGCGGACGTCGCGGAACGGACACGGCCCATTGGGGCGTGAAATCCTTGAAATGAAAACTTGCCG
>JANLQB010000585.1:0-3130 GCA_031367565.1 Verrucomicrobiota bacterium | reverse complement strand
GACAGCGCGCCTTTGCCTTCCACTTTCACCAGCTTCCGCACCGTGCCGTGCATTTCCACGAAGCCGTCGATGCGGCCGAAAAACTGATTCGGTGCCCAGGCCGTTTCGTTCATGAGTTTGCTCACGTCGCCCTCGGTCAGTTTCAGGTCGGCATTGAAAGGGACGCCCGGCACTTTCGGCTGGAGGCTGAGCGAACCTTTCAGCACGCCGCCTGCGACGATGCCTTCCAGCGGCGAGAGCGACACGGCATCGGGCGTGTATTTGAAAGAGCCATGCACTTGCGTGATCGGGAGCGCTGCCCATTGCACGAGTTCGATCCGCATCGTGCCTTCCACGCGCTCGACCGTCAGGATGTCATAGTCGAGATTCACGCCGGTCAGTTTCATGACCGATTTCTTCTCGTTGTCCACCAGCTCGATCGCCGCGTTCACGATTTTCAATCCATCGACCGTGACGCGAAATCCCTCCGCCCTTTTCTCCTTCGGCGCGCTCTCTTTTTTCGGCCCGTCGGATTCCACTTTCGCTCGCTGAGGCAGCGTCCATTTTTCATCCGCGCCCTCGCGCCAGACGATCTTCGGATTTTCCGCGCGCAGGCCATAAATTTCCAGCCGTCGCCGGAGCAGCGGAACGAAGCGGCAGCGCGCGCGAAAGGTCGCGCCTTCGAGGAAATTTCCCTCCTCGCCCGGCACGCTCACACCGTCGATTTTCAGCTCGCTCCACGGCCAAAGGGTCACCTCGGAAATGGCGATTGGCAGGCCGAGCATCTGGCCGAGTTGCGTCTCGATGCGCGAGCGGGTGCCGGCGGATTCGACGTACGCCTTCGCGCCGAGCAGCGCGATCCCGACGATCGCGCACAGCACAGCGAGGACGACGAGAATCACCTTAAAATGTCGCTTCACGGCGCAGAAAGTAGTCGCCGAACCTCGAAAGAAAAGGCCGAATGCCCGCCGAGCACATGGAGAAAATTCTCGTCATTTTGAACCCGGCGGCCCGCAGCGAACGGGCGGGTGGGACTTGGGAAAAAATCCAGAAGCTCCCGGCGGCGACGGTTCAGATGACTTCCGCGCCGGGCGATGCGCGGAGCATCGCCGAATGGGCGGTCGGGCACGGGTTTTCCACGGTGGTCGCGGCGGGCGGTGATGGGACGATCAATGAAGTCGTCAACGGGCTTGTCGGTTCGGACGTGGCGCTCGGCATCCTGCCGGTCGGCACGATGAATGTCTTCGCGGCGGAACTCGGCATCCCGAACCAACTAGCGAAAGCCTGGGACAGCGTGCAGGCTAGGAACACGCGACGCGTCGATCTCGTGCGGGCGAATGACCAGTATTTCGTGCAGCTCGCGGGCGTCGGGCTCGATGCGCAAGTCGTGCAGGCCACGAGCCGGACGTTCAAGAAAAACTTCGGCCCGCTGAGCTACCTCATTTCCGCCGCGCAAATTGCCGCGCGCACGCCGCCGAAGCTCATCATTGAGCACGACGACATCCGCGAAGAAGGCTCCTTCGTGCTCATCGGCAATGGCCGGTACTACGGCGGCCCGGTCGCGTTTTTCAAAGATGCGCGGATCGACGACGGCAAACTCGACGTGCTCATTTTCAAAAACCTCGGCTACCTCGACATCGCGCGTTACCTCGGCACGATCCTGATGGGTAGCCACACCGAACTCGCCGACGTGGAGTATTTTCAGACAAAGCGCGTCTCTGTTTCCAGCGAGGACGACGTGCCGGTCGAGGTCGATGGCGAAGTCGTGACGAAGCTGCCGGTGACGTTCCGCATTTCCTCGCGGAAGCTGAAAGTCGTCGTGCCGGCGTAAGTTTTGAAAGCGAACGGACGCGTCCGGTTGCGCCGCCTTTTTCCCAGTGTATCCTCGGCGGCATGCGTTCCCTCTCCGCGATCCTCCTCGCCATTTTCATCATCGCCGCATCCCTCCGGGCTACTGATTTACCCACGGTAAAAACCGCGCTGCCGGATATTACGATGTCGGAGGGAAATCCGGTTCCTTCGATCGATCTGCGGAATTACTTTGAAGTCGCCGACATCCACGGGCAGGTCGTGCAATTCCGAACCACGTCCGGGAATTTCAACCTCGAAATGCTTCCCGCCGCGGCTCCGCTTTCGGTGACGAATTTTCTGACTTATGTGAATGGAAATGGCAGCGGGAGCCGGTATGCGACGACGTTTATCCACCGCTCCGATCAGAGTCTGGGCGTCATCCAAGGCGGCGGTTATTACATCAAGACCGCCGATCCTTTGGATGTGCAGCGCATCGCCAACGACGCGCCGATCGCGCTGGAATATAATCTTCCGAATGCGCGGGGCACGATCGCGATGGCGCGCACTTCGGTCCAAAACAGCGCGACGAGCGAGTGGTTCATCAATACGAATGACAACACGACCACGCTCGGTTCGGGGAACAGCGGCGGGTATGCGGTTTTCGGTCGCGTGACGGGGACAGGAATGACGGTGGTGGACGCGATCCATGCGCTTCAGGTGTATGCGTTCCAAAGTCCGTATGGCCAATTGCCGCTCGTGGGATATTCGGGGACCGGAAACGTGGCGGTGGCGAATCTGGTGGTGATGAACGACGCGCAGGCGATCCCGGTTTTCCCGGCAACGGCGGGGCAAAATGCGGTTGTCACTTTTTCGGTCGCGAATACCAACACGGCGCTGGTGACGGCGACGGTGAGCGGCAGTGCGCTGAGCGTGACGCGCGTTTCCGGCGCGACGGGCTTCGCGGATCTCACGGTGACGGCGACCGACACGCAGGGGAATGCGGTGCAGGATACGTTTCGAGTGAGTGTGGCGGCGATCCCGGCGGAAATCGTTGTCGAGCAGCCGGCGGGTAGCGATTTACCGGACGGTGGGAGCCGGGCCTTTCCATTCGTGAATGTGGGTAGCGCGTTGGATCTCACTTTCACGATCAAAAACTTGGGCACACAAAATCTGGCGCTCACCGGCACGCCGAAAGTGGCGGTGGATGGCGCGGAAGCGGCGATGTTCAGCGTGACGGCGCAGCCTGCCTCGCCGGTGGCTGGGCCGACGGGGAGCACGACCTTCACGGTGCGTTTCGCTCCGACGAGCGGGGGGGCGAAGACGGCGGCGCTGCACATCGAAAACGATGACGCTGACGAGA
>JANLQB010000562.1:0-11704 GCA_031367565.1 Verrucomicrobiota bacterium | reverse complement strand
ACCGCCTCGTTGCACGACTGATACCCCGTGCAGGGCGAAAGCAGCCGCACCTGCTGCCCCGCTTTCGTCCGCACCGTCACCCGCGCGCCGATCCCCTGCCGGTTGCTCTTCGTCCCTGCGAGCGCAAACAGCGCGCGATGTCCCGTCGCGCTGTCGTTTCGATAAATCGCGACGTTCTCCTCCAAATTCACCTCCACCAAATCCAAGTCCCCATCCCGATCCAAATCCGCGTACGCGCATCCATAGCTGACGCCCACGTGGTCCAGTCCCCACGCCTTCCCGCTCGGCACAAATCGCAACGCGCCCTCATTCCGAAACGCGTGATGCTCCTCCTTCCGAATCGCGCCCTCCTTGTAAAAATCCCACACGCGTTTCCCGACCAGCATGTCCTGCGGAATCTTCACATCCGCATCGTTCATCATCCGCACCACGCCGTTGTTCACGTAAATATCCGTCCACCCGTCGTTATCAAAATCCGCGCATTTCACCGCCCACGACCAATCCGTGCTCGCCACGCCAAGCGCCTGCGCGACCTCGGTAAAGCGCCCCGTCCCCGTATTCAGAAAAAGGCAATTGTGTGAAACCTGCGGAGGACTCGCCGCCGCCGCGCGACGAAACTCAGTTGGCGACATTCCGCCCGTCGTCTTCGCCTTGAAATGATTCGTCGCCGACATGTCCGCGAGGAAGAAATCGAACCACCCATCGTTGTTAAAATCCGCAAAGTCCGCGCCCATCGAAAACCAGCAAGTATGCGGCACCGCATCCGGCAGCACGTTGGTAAAAGTGCCGTCGCCATTGTTCCGATAAAGCCGGTCCTCGGTCAGAAAATCATTCGCCACCCAGAGATCGAGATCGCCGTCGTTGTCGTAATCAAACCAGGTCGCCGAAAGCCCATCCCCTCGCCCGCTGATCCCGGCCGCTTTCGACACATCGGTGAAGTGCCCTTTCCCATCATTACGCAGCAGCCGATCCGGCGTCCCCGCTGGCTCCGTGCCCCAATTGTTTTCATCGAGCCGCCAGATCGCCTGATATTTTTCCGCGCCCGCGCGCATCACCGGCACGCCGTCTTTCATCTCTGCCGGCATGATCGGATTGAACCCCGCCGGATCGTCGTAACGATTCGTCAGCAAATAAACGTCGAGATTCCCGTCGCCATCATAGTCCGCGAAATACGCGCTGTGGCTTGCGTCCACGATGTCCAAACCAAACTCCTTCGCCCGCTCAGCAAACGTCACTGGTTCCCCTTTTTTGCCCGGCCCCAAATTGATGAAGAGCTGATTCGGTGCGTCGTAATTACACACGTAAATATCGAGCCTCCCATCGCCATTCACATCCGCCATCGCCACTCCCCCGCCCCACCCATCACCACCATCGAGCCCGCCTCCCGACTGCGCCGTGATGTCCTCAAATTTCAGCGCCCCCACCTGCCGGTACAATTTGTTTTTCCCGGGCCCGCTCACGATGAAAATGTCCGGCTTTCCATCCCCATCCACATCCCCGATCGCCACGCCACCCGTCGCCGTCCCCGAGTGATACAGGAACGACTGCTTGTGCGCCAAATCCACTGGGCTCACAAAATCGATCCCCGTCTGCGCTTTGTCCACGAGCCGCGTGAACATCGGCCCGGATTCATGCGACGCAGGTTTAGTGAGCGGAACGCTCGCGATGGATTTTGGATCGGCGGCGTGCGCAGAAGCCAGGCCGAGAAAAGCGAAAATGGGGAGACAGCAGAATTGGGACGGAGTCATCGCGAGGTGAGAAAGTGCATACATCAAGGAAGGTGTAAAGGAGCAGCGCGCTTCCAGCCGCCGAGCCAACCCGCACTGCGGAGCGGCCCATTAAAAAATGCCGCTTTGCGGATGGTGATCATTTGGCGGCTGGAAGCGCGCCGCTCCTTTACGCGCCAGTCTGAAAGCCCGCTGCCGCCAGCGCCCGCGCCGCATCCTCACGACTCGCCCCGAGCTTGTGCGCGGCATCCAGGAAATCCTCCGCCAGCGCCGGATACCACGGATGCCGTTCGCGCCTCCCGAGCCCGGCGACATCAAACGGCTCGATTGCCGCGTAGATGCGCGCGAGCAATTCGGCGCGCGGCGTGCGGCGATTCAGCGCGTCCTCACAACAGCGGCGCAGCGCCGGACCAAACCGCACGTCTTCACAAAGTAGAAACGACGGCGCCAGATGCCGGCGATGCAGCCGCCGCGCGGATTCGGAGAAACTCGCCGCAGCGAAGTAAAGCAGCGTGAGCGCGGAGAAAATCTCGGATTCACGCATGTTCGCGTAGAGCGCGGCGACCAGCGCGGCCGTCGTATCCAGCTCAGAAAAAGTCAGCCGCTCGTAGTCCGTCGGCAGATCGAGCAGGCCGCCGTCTTCGATGATTTGGGCGAGCCGTTCCACGCCGAGCAGCGTGAGCGGGAAGCCCGTGGAAAGCAGCGGATCGACGACTCCCGCCGCCGACGGCAGCATCGCCCAGTTTCTCCCCACCACCGCGCTCGCGCGAAACGCGACCCGCGGCTGATGCGTGAATGGCGTCACGGGTGCCGCATCCACGAATAGCTCGCGGACCGACGGCAACCTTTCCAGCAAACGCGTCCACGCTGCCGCGCCTTCGTGCAATCGCAGTTCCGCCGCGACTTCATCCGTCACCGCCGCGCCCGCGCTCGTCAGCCCATTGTTAAAACGCAGCACCCAAATCCAGCCGCCGTCGAAAACGTGATGCACCGCCGCATCATCCGGCGGATACGGCGCGTGCGCCGACGCCCCGTGCCGCGCCTCCCACTTTTCCACGCCGCTGAAATGTGCAAACAGCGCCTGCGTTTTCGGAAAGCCCGCGAACTCCCGCTCCGGCAGACCCAGCGCGCGATGCAAAAACCCACGCGGCCCGCTGGCGTCGATCACGAAACCGGCGTGGATCGTCGAACCACGTTGATCCCCGAGCGTGAAACCCGCGTCGTCTCGCGCCACGATAGAAAGCTCCGTCTGGTCGCGAAATTCCACGCCCATTTGCTGCGCCTGTGCGACCAGGTGCTGATCAAAATCCGGGCGATACCAATGCGTGTCCGCAATCGCATCGCGAGGGCTCGCCGCCACGAGCAATTCATCGGCGAACGGCTGTCCGGGCGCGTGATGCAGAAACGTGAAACCACGCTTCAGCCCACAGCCAAGGTGTGCCACCGATTCCTGCCACGCGCCCCATTTGCAAAGCGGGCGAACGCCAGGCAGGTCGTAACGCTGCGCCAGTTCATCGAGCAGCAGATTCGCGAGCGGTGTGGAGGATTCGCCGATGGCGAAACGCGGATGCCGCCCGCGCTCGATCATCACCACGGAACGCCCAAGCCGCCGCGCAATCATGGCGATGAGTGAGCCGGCGAAACCGGAACCCACCACGGCGATGTCGAAGTCAGCTTTCACACGCGGCGCAGTTCACGCGCGGAAGAACGACCTGCCGCGCATTCATTTCCTGAAGCCGTTCGCGCCGGGTGGAAAAGCAGTTCGGACACGATGAAAACTTCTCCAAATCCCAAAGGTCCGCGAACACCCGCCCGCGCTGCAACCCGACCCCGTGGTCGAACGCGGCTTCGAACGTAGCGAGCTTCGGCGGTGCGAAATCTCCGCTCGCCGCCAGCGAGTCGAGCGCACCATTTCCCGCGCGCGTCGGGATTAGCGACACCACTCCCGCGCCGCAGTCGAATGCAAACTCCACCGAGCGTCGCGCCCATTCGAGTGCCGCGGATTCTTCGAGAAATGGCGGTTTCACGAGAACGAAAACGCGCAGCGCGACATCATGCGCGCGCAGGAATTCCGCCGCCTTCGCAAAGCGGTCGAGCGTCATCCGTTTGTTCAGCTTCTCGAGCACCGTCGGCTCCACGGTTTCCAAACCCATCGCCACTTCCAGCCGCCCCGAAAGCAGATCGCGAAATCGCAACACGGCATCGCCGATCAGTGCCGGATGACACTCGACCATCACCCGCTCAAATCCACGCACCTGCTCGGCAATCGCCGAAAAATCCTCCGGCAGAATCGCGCGCGGATCGAAGAAGCTGCCCGCATTGTAGAGTTTGATTTGCCGCGCCTCGCCAAGCTGACCAAGCGCGAAGTCAATCTGCTCCGGGACCGCGCCCGGCGGCACGGATTCCGTGAGCGTATTTTGCCAGAGATCGCACATCAGGCAGCGCCACGGGCATTCGCGATTCGTCAGGAAGATCGTCGCGACGCGCACGATTTCGCCCGACTCCGCACGCTCCTCTTCGACAAGAAACGCGTATGGCTTGTCCGCATCGACCGCATTGCGCGCCGGACGCCGCGCGAGAATCCACTCGTCGCGTTCGCGGGCAGCAAGCGGATACGCAGCGGGCGTCACGCGTAGATCGCGAGGAACTTTCGCCGATACGCCAGCTCTTCGTCCGGCATCCGCTCGCGCAATTTCTCACGCGATACCGCGCCGTGCTGGAAGCGCCGCTTTTCAAAGACTGGCATGTCGATCCCCGTGAGCGCCTTCACGCCGCGCGCGACGACCGCGCCCTTGAGCGCATACAGTTTTTCCACCGACGACTCCGTGAGCGCATCGAACGGAATCCCCTCCGCGACCGCGACGACGCCGGGCCGCGTGAACGGGCTGAAACCCTCGAAGCCAAAATGCCGCGCGGGCGCATAAGTGCGTGCGTAGCTGCGGCTGAGACCACCGCTGTAAGTCAGCGAATGCTTGATCCGCCCGACGCCCCACCCTTCGTGATACAACATCAGATTGTTCACCACGCTGCGGATCGTCAGCTCGGGGTTTTCCTCGATCGGATAGTCCTTCAAATTTTCATCCCCGCCATCCCCGTCGATCAGCCAGCGCCAGTCGGGATACCGCGCCCGCAGCGTGCGGCAAAGCGTGAGCCCCATCGACGCGCACTCCACGTCGAGCGGTTTATAGTCTTCTAAAATGCGGATCGTCTCCGCCACGTCGATGTCGGCGAGCGTGGCCGCGACCGGCTCGTGGAAAAGGCCGAACCCGAGCCCGTCGAGAAAGGCGCGCGCCTGCCGCACATCCGGCCCGTCGCCGAAATCGAGCGTGAACGCTTTTAGCCGTCCGAGATCGAGGCCGAGTTTTTGCATGACGTGATAGGTCGTGAGAAACACCGCACCGCTGTCGATACCGCCGGAGAAGCAGACTCCGACCGGCTCGTGCGCCGGGATGCGGCGCAGCCACTTCGCGATTTCATCCGCGAGCGCGCCGATATAGCGGCGTCCGATTTCATCCAGATCGGTCGGCAGCGAATTCCGCTCCGGCGTGAAAAAGCGGGTGTAAGTCGGATCGGGATCGGGGCAGCCGATCAGATGAATTTCCACCACGTAATGTGCCGGCACCATGCGCGTGTAGCTCGGATGAAACTGCCCGCCAAATCCACTCGCATCCAGCCACGCGCGGATCGCGTCGATCCGATCCGCCACGATGAGCGCCGGGCCTTCATGCCGCTTCGCGAGAAAGTAACGCAACGGGCGATCCAGCGACCGCGCCAGCCGCACCCGCTTTCCATCCCGCGCCACGAGTGCGAACGATCCGTCAATCTCGCGCACGTCTTCTGGCGAGCCATTCAGGATGCGTTCGCGCGCGGCCTCGATGCTCAGGTTGTCGAGGCGGTTTGCTGCGGGATCGGTGAGATCGACGAGTTGTTCGATGTATTGGTGCATGGCGGGAAGTAGGTCTTCCGTTCCTCGCCAGCGTTGCCCCCAGCGGCAAGGATTTTCTTCCTTCGCGGAGGCATCGCGATTCGTTAGCGTTCGCGCATGTTCCCTCTCCGCCTCCTCGCCGTCCTCCCGCTGCTCACCGCGTCCGCATTTTCCGCCACAGCGGACTGGCCGCAATGGCGCGGGCCAAATCGCGATGGCGTCTCGGCGGAGATCGGGCTGCTAAAAGAGTGGCCGACCGAGGGCCCGAAGCTCGCGTGGCAGACGAAGGGGCTGGGGAAAGGGATGGGCTCGATCGCGATTTCTGGCGGGAAAATTTTTGCGCTCAGCCAGCGGCCCGGCGGGCAGTTCGTGGTGGCATACGATGTGGCGACGCAGCGCGAGCTTTGGACCGCGCGCGTTTCGGAAAAAAACGACGAGCCGACCGGCACGCCGACGGTCGAGGGCGGGCAGGTTTTTGCCGTGAGTAAAGATGGCCGGCTGCTGTGCTGCTCGGCGGCGGACGGAAAGGAAATCTGGCGCAAGGATTTCGCGGCGGACTTCGGCGGAGCGATGATGTCGGGCTGGGGCTTTAGCGAGTCGCCACTCGTGGATGGGGAAAAGGTGATCGTGATTCCCGGCGGGAACGCGGCGGCGATGGTGGCGCTCGATCGCAAGACGGGCGCGGTGATTTGGAAAGCAGCGCTACCGGCAAACATCGGCTCGCGTGGACAGGATGGCGCGGGCTACACGGGCGCGATCATCTCGAATGCGGCGGGCATCCGCCAATACGTGACGCTCATCGGACGCGGCGTGATCGGCGTGAGCGCGAAGGACGGGCAGGTGCTCTGGACTTACAACCGCGTCGCGAACGGCACGGCCAATATCCCGACGCCGCTCGTCTGGGATGACTACGTTTTTTGCTCCAGCGGATATGGAACCGGCGCGGCGCTTTTGCAAATCGTGAAGTCCGCAGTGAGTGCGAAACCAACGCCAACCCCCGAGGCGGCGAAGACCACAGAGCTCACGAAAAAACTCGCAGAGCTAAACGCCGAAATTAAAACCCGGCGAGAGGCGCGGGGAAAACTGACGGAGGGTTCGGCCGACTACGCGAAAGCGGATGAAACGGTGCAATCCATCAAGCCGGAGATCGCCAAGATTGAGCAGGCGCTCGGGAAATCGGGCGACGGCGAGCGTGCCGGAATCCCGCCAGCGCCAGGCTCGCCGGTGCGCGCCGAGGAGCAGTATTTCCTCAACGCGTCCACCTTCCAAAATCATCACGGCGGCATGGTGCGCATCGGCGATTACATCTACGCAGGCACCGGCCACAACAATGGCTTCCCGATTTGCCTCGAATGGAAAACCGGCAAGGTCGCTTGGAACAAAGAACGCGGCCCCGGCAAAGAAAGCGCCGCCGTCATCGCCGCGGATGGGCGGCTCTACTTCCGCTACCAAGACGGCACGATGGCGCTCATCGATGCCTCTCCCGATGGCTACCAAGAGCGCGGCGTTTTCAAACTCGCGCATGTCGATGGCCCAAGCTGGCCGCATCCGGCGATTAACCATGGCAAACTCTATCTCCGCAGCCAGGACGTGCTGATGTGCTACGAGCTCCGCAATTCAAAGTGACTCATGAAAAAAATCATTCTCGCGCTGACCGCGCCGCTCCTGATGGCTACCGGATTTTCACAGGACACTGACCCGCCCGTGACGCTCGCAGGGACCAGCAAACCCTTTCCCGATCCAGCCGACCTGACCGCGAAAAGTGCGTTGCCTGATCCGCTCGTCACCCTGCTCGGTGCGCCGGTGAGCACGCGCGAGAGTTGGGCAAAGGATCGCGCGCCGGAATTGCGCCGACTTTTCCAATACTACATGTACGGCCAGATGCCCGCGAAGCCCGCGACCTTCGACGCGAAAATCATCCGCGAAGACAAGACCGCGCTCGGTGGAAAAGCGACGCTGCGCGAAATCACTATTCACGGCACCGGGCCCGACGTGAACGCGCATCTCCTTTTGCTCGTCCCGAACAAACGCACCGGCCCCGCGCCTGTTTTTCTCGGCATCAATTTCAACGGGAATCACACGCTCCTGCCCGATCCAGGCATCCAGCTTCCCGCATCGTGGATGCCGGGTGGCCACTTCGGCGTCGGCGAAGATCACAAGGCGAGCAACGACGGCCGCGGCAAGGAAGCCGACGCATGGGCGATCGAACAAACCATCGACCGCGGCTATGCCTTCGCGTGTTTCTACCACGGCGACATCGTGCCGGATAACGCCACGCTGGCCGCAGAAAAACTTCCCTCCTTCTCATCGCGCCCCGCTGCGACCGGCGACGCGTCAGCGACCATCGCCTGCTGGGC
The DNA here is from genome assembly GCA_031367565.1 of Verrucomicrobiota bacterium. Taxonomy (GTDB): domain Bacteria; phylum Verrucomicrobiota; class Verrucomicrobiia; order Chthoniobacterales; family Chthoniobacteraceae; genus JANLQB01. The sequence goes on along the minus strand of JANLQB010000562.1, from coordinate 3,695 downwards.
GTGGGGCTTTTCGCGGATGATCGACTATTTAGTCACCGACGCCGACATCGACGCGAAGCGCATCGCCATCGTCGGCCACTCGCGCAACGGCAAGACAGCACTCCTCGCCGCCGCGATGGATGAGCGCGTCGCGATGGTCATCCCGACGCAAGCTGGCTGCGGTGGCAGCGCCCCAAATCGCCTACCACCCGCGCTGCAAAATCCGCCGGACGGAAAGCTGATCCATGAAACCGTGAAACGCATCAACACAAGCTTCCCGTATTGGTTCTGCGGAAACTTTAAAGCATTCAATGACGCCACGGATAAGCTGCCTTTTGATCAACATTGCCTCATCGCACTCTGTGCGCCACGGCCCGTACTTCTATCGAATGCGGCAGACGATCAATGGGCGAATCCCGCCGGCCAGTTCGAGATGCTGCGCGCCGCCGATCCTGTTTTCAAACTACTCGCGGGCGATGGACTCGGTGCGGAAAAGATGCCCGAAGTCGGCACGCTACTCGCCTCACGCCTCGGCTACTACATTCGCCCCGGCAAACACTCCATGACCGGTGAGGATTGGAAAGTATGGCTCGATTACGCAGACCAATGGCTGAAGCCCGGACGCACCGCGACCGCCTGCTGCGACCCATCCGAACCCGCCGGCGCACCGCGTTCCCGCACTGCGATGCTGACTCGCCGGAAGTAACGGAACTTACTCCTTCGGCAATTCCTTCACGCGCAAATTGCGGAAGGAAACCGCGCCGTGATCGCCTTGCAGGAAAAATGAGCCTGGCTCTTTGACGTGGGCATCCAACTCACTCCCAGTCGCGCGCTCCACAGTGACATTATCATGAATCTTCACGCCGTTGAGCGTGACTGTGACTTTGTCCCCGATCATCGTCGCCTCGACCGTCTGCCACTGGTCGCCCGCCTTTCCGGCAAACTTTGTCGGAAGCGTATGTTGGTAAATCGCGCCATTGCCACCGAGCGAAGTCTTGCCACTCGGGAAATCGCCAAGGATTTGGATCTCATGCCGACCGCGGAGATAGAAACCCGAGTTTGAGCCATCCGACACCATGTATTCATAGCGCACTGTGAAGTTCCAATACTTCGCATCCGTCACGAGATCGACGCCGTGCTCGCCCTTCTGAAGTTCGTTTTTCATCACTCCATCCACGATCTTCCAGGCATTGTGCGACTGCGCATTGCGGACATGCCATCCGGCGAAATCCTTTCCATTAAAGAGAGGCTTAAAGTCTTTCTCATCATCGGCAGCGATGACTGCAAGTGGCAGGATGAGGGCAAGCAGAACGTGTTTTTTCATCTGGGTCGAATGGGGATGAAATCGAGGCGCGGTCCAAATGATTACTTCACTTCCGGGTTCGGGGCCGCGCTGCCTTCAGCAAGCCCCAGCGCCCATTTGATGCCGCCGAGAAGATGAGCCTGATACTGTTTGCTGGTTTCCACCGAGTTCTTACGATCTTTCAGATTTGGGTCCGCATTCCACAAATCTTCACGATGCCCGAGCGAGGTATAAAAGACGCGGCCTGTGCCAGCCATCCGGCACCAGGAGACGGGGAAAAAGCCGTTCTTCGCCACATCATTTGGATGATGTGCGAGATACCAAAGGCTGCGCACTTTCGCGCGATCCTGACTCTTGATGAGATACATCTCTTCCTGCTGGATGTCCCACTTTCCACCGATCCCGGCATTCGCCGGATGGGTCGTGTCCGCCGCGATCAAGTCCGCCGGAACCTGCGCGCCATGCGTCTCGAATTCACCCTGAAGCATCTCGGTGTAACCCTTGAACCCGTGAAAAGTGTCGCTGCCGCTATGCATCGCCATGAAGCCATGACCCGCCTCGATCCATTTGATAAATCCTTCGCGATCGGGCAGCGGAAGATCGCCCGTCGTATTCGCAAAAATCACCCCGTCAATGTGCTTCGCCGCCAGATTTGCAGGCGAAAGCTTCTCCATGCTCGCCTTCATCTGCGCATCGTATTCCGCCTGCGAGGTCTTTGCCTTCTCGTCATCCGCCGCCGTCCACTTCGCCATGGCCTCCTCATATCTCTTCTGCTCATCGTTGTAACGCTTCAGGTCGCCCTCGTATTTCGCCCGCGTCTTGTCGTCGGCATCTGGCTTCAAGTCTGCCAGTTTGTTCGGAGCGCCCAGCTTCCTCGCCACCTGCGCGGTCGGCTGCTGCGCGAAATCAACGATCGTAAACGCGCCGGAGTCTGCCCCGAGTTGTTTGAGCGTTTTTTCCGCATCACCGATCGAGCTATGCCGGAAGCCAGTCGTGACGGTGCAGACGATGACCTTTTTCGGTTCCGCGGCGTGAAGATCGGGCGCGACGGCGGTGAAGGATGCTAAAACGGTGAACAGAAGGGTGGGTTTCATGAATGGAGTTAAAGACTTGTCTCTCCACAACCCATCCTGGGGCACAGGCTTAATAAAAATCTCTTCGGAACATTCAGAATCTCCACTCACCAACCCTCCCCGCCATGACTGAGATAATTCCGACGCATCTTAGCTTTGACGCAGGATAGATTTGTCATTAAGTCAGTAGGTCATGCCAACAAACAATCCATCCATCGAACAACTCAAACGCGCCCTCGAAATCTCCGAACAAATCGAGAAACTACAGGCGGAATTTGCCTCCATTCTAGGCGGAGCTTCTCCGGCTCCTGTAGCGAAAGCCTCCCCAATGCCTGCCGCCACCAAGGGTGGTCGCAGAGTGATGTCGGCCGAAGCACGCGAAAAAATCGCCGCCGCCGCCCGTGCTCGCTGGGCAAAGGTGAAAGGCACTTCGCCAGCAGCCGTAGCGAAACCAGCAGCAGCCCCGACGAAAAAAGGCGGACTAACTCCCGAAGGTCGCGCCAAGCTCGCGGCTTCCATGAAAGCTCGCTGGGCCGCCCGGAAAAAAGGCGCACCCGCCCCAACCGCACCGAAAGCAGCGCCGAAGAAGCCCGCTCAAAATGGCGCACCTAAAAGGGCCATCAGCCCAGAAGCCCGGGCGCGAATGATCGCCGGTGCCCAGAAGCGTTGGGCGGCCAAGAAGAAGGCTTAATCACGGTTAGAGCCGTTTTCGCAACGGTTCGTGGTTCTTCTTTCTTCCAGCCTCTCGGCTGGAAATATTTTCATTCGCTTTCTGTTCGATCCGGTGGCGAAAAAGGCAGGTGCCGACCTCTACCCCGAGCCTGCTCGACTTTTTTGAGTCGATTCATTCCATGCGGAATGCCGTGTCCAGCGGATCGGACATGATTCAGACTCCTTCGAAACGTCGATGCACAGACGCCGATGCTTTCATCTCCAAAGCGATTCTCCATTCGCTCGCCTGGACAAGCTCTCTTGTATCCTCCGACTGGCTTTCATCACGCTTCCAGAAAGCCAAGTCGGTTTGAGTCTTCTCAATTTTTCCCGTCAGCAAATGATCGTCGCCAACCCCTTTGGAGGACCGACTCATTTCGCACGCATCTTTAGACGACGAGGGTTGGCCGCCCAGCGGCTGAAGCCTCCGCAGACGACAGTCGTATTTCAGAAATACACTTTCCAACCGACTCCGCCGCTGGTGAAAAATGGTAGCGCTAACGGGATTCGAACCCGTGTCCCCGCCTTGAGAGGGCAGTGTCCTAGGCCTCTAGACGATAGCGCCGTTTTTGAAGAGGGCCGCGATAGTAGCGCGCGTTGCCGCGATGCTCAAACGGTATTTCAACGGA
>JANLQB010000549.1:0-1608 GCA_031367565.1 Verrucomicrobiota bacterium | reverse complement strand
GTGCGATCAAAACTGGAATAGTAATGCGGGGTGGCGGATGGGCCTTGGTGCTGGCATGGGATCGGGGAATTGGAGGACACGCCCGATGAAATCGCGCGCTTGCACACCGCGACGTTGAGCGCGCGTTTGAAACTCGATGCGGCAACTGCGGATCGCGTGTGGCGGCAAATCGAACGCGAATTCACCAAGCTCCACGACCAAAAGCTAACGCGTTCGCATCTTCCCGCAGCGCAGGCCGACGAATGGGATGAGCGCCGCAGCTAGGCTGCTGGATGAGGCGGTGCATCGTGTCGAAACGATCTGCCGGGGCTCGACTAGGGATTTTAACGCCACGCTGGCGCAGCACGTTGGAATGCGGCACGCTCGCCGGGTGTTTACAACAAACCTCCGCGCGCGGAGTTTTACCATCCTATGAACCGCCAACGCCTCCTCATCCTCGCCGCCGTCGTGCTTGTGCTCGGCAATGTTGTTTATCGTGTCTGGGCGGGCTGGGGGTTGATCACCGTCCATGTCACCGATGCGCCGCTGCCGACGGTGTTGAAGAGCATCGAAAAACAAGGCGGTATCCGCATTCGCACGAATCTGGAGGCGGATAAGACGGTGACGATGCACGTCGAAAAGGTGGCGCTTTCTTACGCGCTCGAAGTGCTCGCGAATGTGTCCGATGCGCGCGTGGAGCTGGGCTATTTCATCGCGCCATCGAAGGCACCGATCGATGCCTTCCTCACCGCGATGGCGGCGGGCGATAAGACGGAAGGGTGGAAACGCTTTTTCATCCCAACGCCAGGGGGCGCGATCATGGGCGGTGCCGATGAAGGCACGAGCGATCCGCGCATCGACCGCTGGGAGGTGAAGCCTGCGCCGGAGGGGACGCTCCAGGCTTATCTGGAGCAGGCGGCGAAGAGTGTGTCCGCGCGGATCGAGGCACCGGAGGATTGGAATCCGGCGATTTCTTCCCCACCGAAAGGCGGGGAGATTCAGGAGGTGATGCCGCGTCTTGCGAAAGCGGCGGGCGGCGCGGCGGAGCAGGTTTTTCTACTGACGGGAAGGCGTCGCGATTTCGTCGCGCCAACGGCGGAAAATGGCCCGCCGGAGCAGGTGCGCCGCGCGCTCGGCCTGATGGCAGGCGGGGATGACGCGGCGATGGAAAAAATGATGCGGGCGATCGGCGAAAAGATGCAGTCGGCGATCGACCAAATGCCGGCGGAGAAGAAGGCGAAGGCGCAGGCGGAGTTCGATGAAGGAAAGAAGTTTTTCGAGAGTATGAAAGGTCTGACCGCCGACGAGCGGCGGGCGAAGATGGAGGAGAAAATGCAGGACCCGGCGACGCAGGAGAAGTTCTTCAACGGCATGGCGAAGCGCGATGCGATGAAGACGCCGCAGCAGCGCACGGAGAAGTTCCGCGACTACGTGAGCCAGAAGGCGAGCCGCCAGAATTGATCGGATGAGATTTCAACCTTCCCCACGCTGCGCCTTCACCCTGATGGAGCTGCTCTCCGTCATCGCCATCATCGCCCTGCTCGCCGGCCTGCTTTTTCCCGCCGTCGCGCGCGTGATGGATAACGCGGACACGACGAAGTGCGTGAGCAACATGAAGCAAATCGGCGC
>JANLQB010000540.1:0-4942 GCA_031367565.1 Verrucomicrobiota bacterium | reverse complement strand
GGTGCCGAAATCTACGACCGCGTCCTACGGGTCGCGGCAGGTGAACTCACCGCCAGCGAAAAACTCGGCCACGCAGAGTTCGCATTGGTTTACAAAAGCTTCGAGCCGCTCGGACCGGGATGCCTTCCAGGCTGAGCGCTGTCGCTCACGCGCGCGACAGGATTTGCATCCGGCTACGCGGGGCGCTCTGCCGGTTGGGCAGGGTTCCTTCGGAGTTCCGGTCGGGAAAAAACGAGTTGGATTTCGCCGCCGTAGGGAAGGAACTCGCGGTATTTCGCGAGGATAGATTTCAGGGCGAGCGTAAAGGCGTGGCGCTGGCCTAGGGAGTATTTTCGAGGGTGGTTTGGATGCCGAGTGCCGAGAGAAAGCCGCTGGCGGGGTCGGCGATGCGGCGGCCTTTTTTGCCGCTCGCGGCCTTGGGGATGGCGAAGGGCATGGGGGTATGGTCGCGGCGCATTTTGCGGAGCGTGACTTCGACGATGTCGGCGAGGGTGTAGCGATCGAGGATGGCCGAGATGGCGTTGCGCACGTCGATCATGAGCATGCGCAGGCCGCAGTGTTCTTCGTCGGGGCAGGTGCAGCGGGCGTATTCCGTCTCGCTCGCGCAGGCGATGGGCGCGAGGCGTCCGTCGATGAGGCGCACGATTTCTCCCATCATGATTTTGTCGGCGGGCTTCGCGAGCGCGTAGCCGCCGGTCTTGCCGCGCTGGGTCTGGACGAAGCCGGCTTTGCGCAACTCGAAAAGGATGCGCTCGACGAACTTCAGCGGCAAGCGATTGCTCTCAGAGAGCTCGGATACGGGCACGAGGTCTTTGCCGAGGGCTTTGGCGAGGCCGAGTTGGATCATGGCGCGGAGGGCGTATTCGCCTTTTTTGGTGAGAGTCATATGGAATTACCGGGCGATGTAGAGTCCCCCCGGTATAGATGGCAACTTCGCGGCTCTCAATAGCCCATTGAATTTATCTACTTTTTGTCGACGCCGACCGCTTCCCTTTCGGCTGGAGTGCCAGCGGGCGCGGTAGGCGAGGGGAGGTCGATGAAGTAGCCGGAAGCGCGGTGCGTCCCCCTGTGCCCCGTTCAGGCGTTTTCGCTCCTTGGCGATCCATTTGCTTCCCTCGGACGCGCAAGAAGGAGCGTAGTCCCACTCTTTCTCCCGCAGAAAAAGTCACCCAATACTCACACAAACGTCAACAACCTGTAACGGTGCCGGGATTTGTTAGAAGACTGTGAAACTTTTGTTCCAGCAAACTCGACGTGCGAAAGCGCGTGATCAATGATCGGACGCCAGACTATCCTCATCGCGGACGCGCACGCGGACGTGGTGACTCTCGTTTCGCAGACCCTAGTCGCTGCGGGGATGCGTGTGCTCACGGCGCGCACCGGATCGGAAGCGCTCGACGCAGCGCGCTGCTATCTCCCGGTGCTGATCATTCTTGAATTGCTGATGCCCGACATGCCGGGTGTCGAAGTCTTACGCGCCCTAAAAAGCGATCCAAAAACATCAGAGATCCTTGTCATCATTCTCTCGGAGGCCAATCACGAGGTCGATCGCATCGTTGGCTTTGAACTTGGTGCGGACGACTACGTCACGAAACCCTTCAGCGTGCGTGAACTGGCGCTGAGAATCCGGGCTATCCTCGCCCGGCGCGGTGGCCCCCAGACCACGAGATTTTCGGAGGTCGGCGAAATCTCTCTCGATCGAGAGGGCCGCGAAGTTTCCGTCGCCGGAAAAAGAGTCGCGATGACCGCGAGGGAATACCTGCTTCTTCACGCTCTTTTTAGCCATCCCGGCCGGGTTTTTTCCCGCGATGAACTGCTGAGTATGGTCTGGAGCCAGGAGACGGCCATCGATTCCCGGACGGTGGACACCCATTTTCGTCGTTTGCGTGTTCGACTAGGGGCAGCCGCGGGTCAGATTCAGACCGTGCGGGGATTTGGCTACAGGCTCGAGTCGGAGTGATCTCCTTATTTTCCGCCCCCCTCAGGCGGATCAAGTTGCATGATTTTCCAGCCATCGGCTCGTCATGCCTGCCACCCGAATGCCTTATAGGTCATCTATAATTCACATGCTGACACACATTCGTCACAAAAGACTCCGTTCCGTAATCAGGTAGGGCCAAAAGTAACAGTAAGCATTTTGACCGAAGGTAGTGGGACTTGTATTCCTGAGCCGTGCCCGAAACCGCACCGTTCGTGTGAATGGTTCGGCAAGCCGGGCGCTAAACCAAACCGCAAACTAACTATCCACTCATGATCACCAAAACCATGTCCGCCGCCCTCCTCGCCATCGCCGGGGCTGCGGCATTCCTCCCTAGCACGACCAGTGCCGCCATCGTCTATGCCGACGGCGACTTGATCCTCGGATTTCGCGCCACCGGCGGAACCGGCGCGAGCACCGACTATCTCATCGACCTCGGACCCGCGTCAGCTTTCATCAATTCCCTCAGTCCGGTCAATTTCACACTGGGAAACATTGGAGCCGACCTGACCGCGATCTTCGGGAGCTGGGCCACCCGGTCCGATGTGCTTTGGAGCATCTCCGGCGTCCAGAAAATTGCCGGGAATGGCTTCGCAAATAATACGATGTTTGCCACCCGCTCCGACACCATCTCCGCGCCGCTCGGCACTAATACAACGACGCCTTGGGTGCGTCCAAGTTCCTTTGGCGCAGGCACGCCTGCTGGGAAAATCCAATCCATGAGCCAGAAGTATGGTGCCGGTACCAACGGTAGCGTAGCTGGCACGGATCAAATCGAATCCACCAACGCTCCCGGTGCCTTGATTCAGCCTACGGGCCAGACGAACAGCTTCGTCTCGTTCCAGCCATTTGGCATCAATACCGCGGGATCGAGTGCCTATAGCTACTTCAATGATGCCAGTGGCATCGAGTCGAACTTTGCCGCCGGGACCGCGGCCTCCGTTCTCGACTTGTATCAACTGACGCCCGGCGCTGGCAGCCTTCCCGCCACCTTCAACGGGAACTTCACGATCAGCGAGGGCGCTGTATTGACCTTTACACCCGCAGGAGTAGTGCCTGAGCCAACCGCCGGATTTTCCGTGATTCTTGGCACCGCGATCCTTGGTGCCTTCCGTCGGCGTAGCCGCGGTGCCGTAGCAAAAAGCTAAGTTCTGCCAGTAATAAAAAACCAAACGACCTACCCTAATCTACCTAAAACACTAAGATGAATATCCTCAAACACTCGATCGCGGGCCTGCTGGCTCTCGCCGCAGTTTCCACGGCCTCGGCCGATACCGTCATCCACATCACCGGCTCCACGGCATTCCGTTCCGGAACCACCGCTTCCATTGAAAATATCATGGGCGGCGCTGGTAACTTCAAAGCGGCCTATGCGGGAACCTCCGGCGGCGAAGGCGCAGCAACCTATTCGGTTATTCAAGGATCCGTTGCCAGCGTTCCGGCCGCAGGCGTTGTCACCGTAAAATGCACTTGGACTGGTTCAACCGGCGGCGTCAAAATCGTGGTGCAGAACATTCCCATCCAGTTGACCACAGCTCCGAACGGCTGGATGTCTGTCACGAACCTGCCTTCTACGAACACGGTTCTGGCCGTGTCGTCCCCGTCTTATGCTTTGGATACCGGGTTATTCCCTGCGGAAAACCAATTGGCCGATGTCACGATGGAGGATTCTGCCCAGGCGTCCACGGGATTCACCTCGACCGCCCTCACTGAAACGCGGGTAGGCATTTTGCCATTCGAGTGGGTGGCGAATAACGGCTCCCCAGCTTCGCTGAGCAATATCACTCCGCTGCTTGCGCAGGCTTTGCTCTCCGGCGGTATGCCGCTCTTCCAGTTCACGGGAGATATCAATGACACGAACGCCGTGTATGCGATGGGCCGCGACTTCGATTCCGGCACCCGGCTTTCCGAGTTGGCCGAGTGTGGAGTGGGAGTGTTCGGCAGCGTCCAGCAAGTCCAGCCAACCGTCACTGGCACTGCCGGCGCGGCGGGCAGCAACATTACGACGCTCAAGCTGTGGCCTGTAGCCACGGTCCTGGGCCAGCCTTTCGCGATCGGTCAGTCCGGCTTCGCGGGCGGTGGCACTCTTGCTGATAACCTGGCGACTCCCGGGAGCACCACTGCTGCAACGCCAGCAGGAGCCGATGGCTTAAACTTCGGTCCAGGCCATTTGATCGGGTACCTTGGCCGCCCTGATGCCTCGCGCGCTTGCAAAACGACGAGTATCGTTGGAAACACCGCCCATCGCCTGACCTGGAACGGGGTGGCCGATTGGACCGGTCCTATCCTCTCCAGCGGCGCTCCTACGTCCTTTAATAATGCCGCTATCCAGAACGGCACCTACACACTGTGGGAGTACGAGTCGATTGCCTATCGCTCCACCTACAGTGGCAACGGCAAAGCGGTTGCCGATAAGATTGGCCAAAACATCATCACGACCCTGCCTAGTTCCCAAGGCATCCAGTTGAGCGCGATGGCGGTCAGCAGGGCAGTCGAAGGCGGCGTGGTCACGTCTCTGTAATCAACAACTGTTAACGCAAGAACAGCCCGTGCGGGTGCCTGCCACTCGCACGGGCTGATTCCGTGTTTCGATGAAGACTTCACTGCGGCTACTTTTCTCGCTGGGTTCGACTTTAGCTCTGGTCGCGGCGGTCGTGGTGTTCGTCCAAGAGGCACCGGATGGTTCGCCCTCGGCGGAAGCTGCGCCGAACTCTTCGGATGCTTCAGGAGTCTTGTTGAACGGAGAATCGGCTCACGAACTGACGGAACGAAAGCCTTTACGCGCTCCGCTGACCCGTTCGGAATTGAAGCCGCGCCTCTCATCTCAAACTCCTGCGATGAGTGGTTCCCCCGCCTCACCCGTGAATCGGTTGGAACGCAAGGATTCTTCCGCAAACGGAGAGGTGCGGTTACCTACCGGAGAACCGGAACGAGCGAGCGAACAATCTGGACGGATGGTTCGCG
>JANLQB010000518.1:0-4074 GCA_031367565.1 Verrucomicrobiota bacterium | reverse complement strand
GCGATGTTTTCGCCCGAGGATGCCTATGTGGCGGAAAAAATCTTTGCGCTTCGTCCGCAGCGGCTCCAGCGCGTGATCATCGAAGTCAGCGGGTTTAACCTCGACTTCGCCGCGCAGCCGGCAGAAACGCGCCGCGCGCTGCACTGGCACGACCTTCGCCGCACGCTTCTACTTTGCCGCAGCATTTTGCCCTTCAATAAGTTTTCAAAGATCAGCAACCCTGCACGCTGGACAAGGGCGGGGCCGCATGTGCGCCTCTTTTTCGTCCGTGCATTGAATCTCGGGGAAGCCACGCGTCTTCTCGATCCGTGGCGGGGCGTCGCTGCTGCCGCGCCGCAGTGGGTCATGGGTTCGGCCAGCGACGGCGCGGTGCCGTACGTTGCGGAGACGGAATACGTCGGGGAAAATCGCGAGGGGTTTGACAAAGACATGGCCGTCCTGCGGGCCGGTCAAGCCAAGGTCAGCCCGCTCTCGCCGGAGCCGCTTCAAAGCATTCAGGGAACGATCGCCCGCGTCCGCGCGCTCGGTGCCGAGCCGGTGCTGTTTATCGCTCCGATGGCCGTTACGCGTATCAATTCACCCACCGGCCAGGTCGCCGCACCCATCTTCGATTTCAGCGATCCCAATCGCTGGCCCGTCCTCTTCGATCCCGCGAACCGCTACGATCGCGCGCATTTGAATTCACCCGGCTCGCGCATCTTTACCCGCATTTTCGCCGAGCAAATGCTCGCCTTGCCGCCGCCAAACCACTGACCCGCCGCCGCCGTGCTGTTCATCGACCCCATCTTTTTCGTCTTCATCGCCATCGCGCTCGCCGTCCACTGGACGCTCCGCAGCAATACGTGGCGCAAAGCGTGGCTGCTCGTGTGCAGCCACATTTTCTACGCAGGCTTTTTTATCGGAAACCCGTTCGAGTTTTTCGCGAAAGTGCGCGCGCACGAGGCGCTGCCGGATGGCTGGTGGTTTCCTGCCGTACTTATGGGTTCGACGTGCCTCGACTATGCGGTGGGTCGCGGCATCGGCGGCGCGACGAGCGACGGGAAACGGCGCGCGTGGCTCATCGTCAGCCTCGCGGTGAATCTCGGCGTCCTCTGCTTCTTCAAGTACTTCAATTTTTTCCTCACCTCCGCCTCCGGCTTCCTCGCGTGGGTCGGCCTGCCCGCGAGCGATTGGACGCTGCGCATCTTCCTCCCGTACGGCATCAGCTTTTACACGTTCCAGTCGATGAGCTATTCGATCGACGTCTATCGGCGTCGCCTCGAACCCGTCCGGAGCTTCCTCGATCTCGCGTTCTTCATCTCGTTTTTCCCGCAGCTCGTCGCCGGCCCGATCGTGCGCGCGATGACGTTTCTCCCGCAGGTTTCCGTCACGCGCGTTTGGTCAAACGTCGATGTCCGCGCGTGCCTCGTCCTGTTCTTCATCGGTTTCGTGAAAAAGGCGTGCGTGTCCGAAAATGTCGCGCCATTTGTCGATGACGTTTTTGGTGCGCCGGGAAATTTCAGCGTCTCCGCCACCATCATCGCCGTCCTGTTTTATGCGGTGCAGATTTACTGCGACTTCAGCGGCTACAGCGACATGGCCATCGCGACCTCGCGGATGCTCGGCTACGAATTGACGCTCAATTTTCACTTCCCATATTTTTCCGCGCACATCACGGAATTCTGGCGACGCTGGCATATCTCGCTCAGCACGTGGCTGCGCGATTATCTCTACATTTCCCTCGGCGGAAATCGCGGCTCGAAGATTTTCACCTATCGCAATCTCATGCTCACGATGCTGCTCGGCGGCCTGTGGCACGGCGCCTCATGGACTTTCGTGATCTGGGGCGGACTGCACGGCATCGCGCTGATTTTTCATCGCGAATGGCAGCGCTTTTTTGCAAAGGCGAGCACCACGTTTCACCGCGCGATGTCCTGGCTCGGCCCGGTGCTGTGTTTCTATTGGGTCTGCATCACCTGGATCTTTTTCCGCGCCCAGCCGATCCGCGATGCCACGACCGGCGCGATCCACAAGAGCGGCTTTGAAGTCGCCACGATGCTGCTGAAATCGTTCGTGCTCTTTCAGGACAACGGCCCGCGCAGTTTCACCTACTGGCCCTTCCTGCTCTTCGGCGCGCTCGTCTTCGTGCACTGGCTAAATTCCCGCCAATTCCTCGCGACGTGGTGGCGACGCATTCCCGCGTGGGCCTTCTCGGCGATGCTTGGCACAGGCACGGCGGTCGCGCTGTGTTTCGTCCCGGCGAAATACAAGGCGTTTATCTATTTCCAGTTCTGAACCCGCGACGACGCGCGGCTGCTTTTAGCCCTCAGGCGCTCACGCAAACGTCGGCAGCTCGAAGCCTTTCCGGTATTCGCGCCGGACGATGGTCTTCGTGGCTTCCGCGTGATTCGTAAAGGACAGCGTGGCTTTGTCCCAGCGGAGTTCCTGGTTCGGGAAACGTCCCGCTTTTGAGCAAAGCAGGCCGGCTTCGGCGATCTTGGCGGCGTAGGAAAATGGCGTTTGCACGAACGCGTCGTCCTTGCCCAAAATCTTGTCCACCCACGAGTGCCAGTGGTTGCGCGCGGTGGGCGTGCTGAGGCCGGGGAGCGTCTCGAAATCGCCGGGATTTCCGCCGATCCAGACTTCGGGATTGCCTTCCGGCTCGACGAGCAGCACGCCCTTTTCGCACACGACGAGCGTGCCGGTGCCTGGCCACTTTCCGGGCGGCAGCCCGAGCGATGCGCGCGATGGGGCGAGCGATTGGTCCGCGTAGTGAACCATGAAGCGGTGGTTTGCGAAGCGTTCGCCGGGCACGTCGTAGGTCAGCGTCGAGCGCATGAAACGCGTGTGGTAGAAGCCGCTCGGCTCGTGCGTATCGGTCTGCACAGCGACGGGCGAGGGGAGATCGTAGGCGAAGTAGAGGACATCGAGCAGATGCGTACACCAGTCGCCGAGCTGGCCCGTGCCGTAGTCCCACGACGAACGCCATTGCAGGCCGATGAGTCCTGGACGATGCGGCGCGTCGAGCGCGGCGCCGAGCCAAAGCGGCCAGTCGATATTTGCGGGCGGGGGCGTCGGATCTTTCAGCCCGCCGTACCAGAAATATCCCTCGGTTCCCGGAGGCGGACCGCCGACCCACACGTGCGCCTCGATCGCTTTTCCCAGCAGCCCTTTCTTCAAAATATCCACCGCATACTGACGCCCCACCGGCCCCATCCGCTGATTGCCCGCCTGCGTCACGAGATTCGGGCGCGCCTGGATCGCACCTTCGATCGCGGCCACTTCCGAAAGCTGCTGCACGAGCGGCTTCTGCCCGTAAACGTGCTTGCCTGCCTTCAGCGCCGTCATGTCGATCAGCGCGTGATTGTGATCCGGCGTGCAGACGACGCAGGCGTCGAATTTGTCCGCATGTTTTTCAAACGCCTCGCGAAAATCACGGCAGGTGAAAGCCTCGGGATGCTCCTTCGAGACCTTGTCCAGCGCGTTGGAATCCACATCACAAAGCCCGGTGAAGATGACGCTGGGATGTTTCTTGAGCTGCGAGCGATCGACGGGCGCGATGCTGCCGCCGATTCCGATGTGCAGGATTTGCAGTTTGCTGTTCTTATTCGTTTCGGCGCGCGCGCGCAGCGAAAGCGAGGCGATGCCCGTGGCGAGCACGGTGCCGGTTTTGAGGAAGCTCCGCCGGGTGACCGGGGAAGCAGGGGCGACGGGGTGGGTCGTTTTCATGGACAAATGCTGGCATGATGGGCGGTGCGAGCGCCAGTTCATTTCTGGCCGCAAAATGGCGGGTGGTGAAAGATACCCAGGTGCGCTAGACGAACGCCGTTGGCTTTTTTCTGGACGCGGCACCCATCATCCTCGTCCGGGAAATCTAGCGCGGTTTCCGCGGCCATTGCGCTTGCGCGTGGGCGGGTTGTTGTCTGAATGGTGCGCATGCGCATCGACGTCGCCCTCAATCCCTCGGAAATCGCCCGGCTCCCGGAGCGCGATCTTTCGCGGACGACTTGTATCGTGTTCGATGTGTTGCGGGCGACTTCTTCGATGGTGACGGCGCTGGCGGGCGGGGCGCGGGAGATTTACCCGGTGACGACG
>JANLQB010000471.1:0-1553 GCA_031367565.1 Verrucomicrobiota bacterium | reverse complement strand
CCCGTTCAAAGACGAAGCGCGTCATCGCGTGCCGCATGTGGCCGCGCCGCCCGCGTTCACGCCGGTGCTGGCGGAGGCGGGAGTCGCGCCGGATGAATCGGGGCCGCTCGATGCGGACATTTTGTGGATGTTCGATCTACCGTCGCAAGCGGGCATCTGGCCGCACGATGGAGCGCACAGTTCGATCCTCGTGCACGGCAATTTTCTTTACGTGAACACAAGCACGGGCGTGGATAATTCGCACAAGGTCATCCGAACGCCGGACGCACCGAGCCTCGTCGTGATCGAGAAGAAGACTGGACGTCGTATAGCGCGGGATGACGAAAAGATCGCGCCGAACATTTTCCACGCGACGTGGTCCTCGCCGTCGCTCGGCAAAATCGGAGACCGCGAGGCAATCTTCTTTTGCGGAGGGGACGGCATCGTGCGCGCCTTCGAGCCAATCGCGAAAGCACCGCCCGAAGGTGAAGTCGCGAAGCTGAAAACCATCTGGCGTTTCGACCCCGATCCCACGTCGCCGAAAGATGACCCGCACCTTTTTCTCAACAACCGCCAGCAGGGGCCGAGTAACATTTACGGAATGCCCGTCGTGCTCGGCGACCGGCTGTTCATCAGCGGCGGAGGCGATGTTTTCTGGGGAAAAAATGAGGCCTGGCTGAAGTGCATCCGCACGACCGGCGAGGGCGACATCACCAGTAACGCGACGATTTGGACGTATCCGCTCGATCGTCACACCATGTCCACCGTCGCCGTCGCGGATGGCCTCGTTTTCACCGCCGACACGAGCCGCCACATCCACTGCATCGACGCCGAAACTGGCAAGCCCGTCTGGGTTCACGATACGCCCGGCGATTACTGGGGCTCGCCGCTCGTCGCGGATGGCAAGGTGTTCATCGGTTCGCGCAAAGGCGACTTTTGGATCTTGGCCGCGAGTCGCGAAAAGAAAGTGCTCTCGATGTTCGATTTCAAAAAGCCCATCAGCGCCACGCCGACCGCCGCGAACGGCACGCTCTACATCGCCACGATGTCGCAGCTCTACGCCATCTCCTCTCGCGAAAAATAGTCCCCGCATGGAGTCCCGGCTTCAGCCGGTCCGACCGCCATCAGATACCCAGCGCTTCGCCACGGAATTGGTCCCGTTCACCACAAACCTTCTGCATTCGATCCGCTCTTCGCTTTAGTCGATGAATGAATCCCCTCCATCGATCCCTGTGTGCCGGTATCGCGGCCTGCGCCGTTATCCTAAGTCCGCTCGTCGCCCGCGCTGATACGACTTACGTCGTCCGTCAGGAGTTCACCGTAAAAGATGTGCCGGCAGGTGCGAAGAAGGTGCGTGGCTGGTTCTGGATGCCTGAAGACCGGCCAGAGCAGAAGGTGATTGAGTTTCGCGTGGTCGAAGCGCCGGAGTCTTTTAAGATGACGCGCGATCCGCGCTACGGGCGCTCGTGGTTGTATGCGGATGCAAAGGTGGACCCGGCCAAACCGCTGCGCGTCGTCACAGAATTCAAAGTCCAGCGGCGCTCGGTGAGCGGACTCGCGGATGCAGCAAAGAC
>JANLQB010000397.1:0-1841 GCA_031367565.1 Verrucomicrobiota bacterium | reverse complement strand
GAGCTGGCGGAAAACGAGACGCTCTTTCGCAAAAGCGGGCCGTGGCTCGTCGCCGCGTCGCGCTGGCTGCCGCTGCTGCCGGAGGTCATCTCCTGCCTCGCGGGGCTGACGCGGATGCCCGCGCGCACCTTCACCCTCGCGCTCATCTGCGGCTCGGTGCCGATGAGCTTTGTCTATGCGGCCATCGGCGCGGCGGGGCAGGAAAATCCCAAACTTGCCATCGGCCTCAGCGTGCTCGTGCCCCCGGTGCTCTGGGCGGTGTTGCGGCTTTTCACGAGGCGCAAAAGCTGCGTTTCCGCTCCGCTCCTCGTGCTGCTTTCGGCGGCGTGGTGCCGGGGCGCGCTCGCGGAAACTCCGCCGGCCGCCGCCGCACTGCGCGAGACGGCAAAAAAAGAATTTGGCGTGCTCCCCGAAAAAATGCCCGGCGCAGAAACGGACTCGCCGGAACTCGCCGCGCTCGGCGGCAAACTCTTCGCCGACCCGCGCCTCTCCGCGAAAGGCACGCAGAGCTGCGCGATGTGCCACCCGCTCGACAAAGCGCACGCCGGCATGGACGGCCTCGCCTTGTCGCGCGGCGAAAACGGCACGCGCACGAAACGCAACACGCCCACCGTGCTCAACGCCGGGCTGCACTTTGCGCTCTTTTGGGATGGCCGCGCCAAAGACCTCGCCGAGCAGGCGGGCGAGCCGATCCTGAACGCGGAAGAAATGGGCCAGCCCAGCGCCGCAGCCGTCGAAAAAAAACTCGCCGCGCTTCCCGACTACGCGGAGCCGTTTTCCAACGCATTTCCCGGCGACGCGAGGCCCGCGACTTTCGCGCACGTCGCCCACGCGCTGGCGGCTTTCGAGCGCACGCTCATCACGCGAGATCGCTTCGACGACTTCCTGCGCGGCGACGACCGCGCACTCACCGTCGCGGAGCTGCGCGGACTGGAAACCTTCATCTCCACCGGCTGCAACTTCTGCCACAGCGGCCCGCTTCTCGGCGGCAACGCCTTGAAAATCCTCGGCGAAGAAATCCCCTTCGACGACGCCGACGAGGCGAGCGGCGGGCTGTCGTTCAAAGTCCCCTCGCTTCGCAACGTCGCGATCACCGCGCCGTATTTTCACAACGGAAAAATCCAAACCCTCGACGAAGCCATCCGCAAAATGGCGCACCACCAAATCGGCACCGACCTCGACGACGAATCCGTGCGCAGCATCGCGGACTTCCTCGGCGCGCTGACGGACAAGCCCCGCGTCGGCGAACCGAAGTGATGCCAGCGCGCAGTCCGTGCGCTCCGGGCACCGGGAAGCCTTGAAGGATTTCTACAAGCTGCGAACTACGCGTAATAAGCTACGCGCCCGGCATCCGCTCCGCCATCATGGCCGCCATCGGCTTCGCCACTTTGTTGAATGTTCTTAACGGCATCCGCACCCCCATCATTGCCGCCGTCAGCCTCGATGCTTTGTTTTCGTTTAGGTTGGCTAAGATCTTGCAAGTAGCTTGTCGCTTGGCTTCCCGAGATAGAATTGATGTTCATAGATAGTGCTTATAGCATTATGCAAGCCACCGCCGGTTCGGATACTACTACCTCCACGACCGTCTGGCCTTCGCTCAATCCCTCGCCTTCGACTTCAACCAAGGAGCCGCCCAGCTCTGCAAGCATGGCGCTGTATGAAAAGGCCACGGAAATTCCGAAGACCGCATCCGAAATCATGGCAGCGTCTGGCGTCGTAGCAACGGCAAGAGGTGGATCGCGAGAATCGCCGCCGCGCCGATAGCCAGCGTGCCCGCAGTTGCGAACGCGAAGGCTGCGCCGAAATGTTGCCAGATTATCCCGAACAACAGACCCGCAGGA
>JANLQB010000389.1:0-2370 GCA_031367565.1 Verrucomicrobiota bacterium | reverse complement strand
ACTGACCGAGGGCGACGTGAGCAAACTCATGAACGAAACGGCCTGGGCACCGAATCAGTTTTTCGGCCGCATCGACGGCTTCGTGGAAATGCACGGCACGGTGCGGAAGCTGGTGAAAGTGGAAGGCAAAGGCGCGCTGTCACTCACCGGCGCGGAGATCAAAGGCTTCGAGTTTTTCAGCACGATTGCCGACGGGCTGCACATCCCAGAGCTGGCGGATTTGAAGCTCGGGGATTCGTCCACGGAATTTCGGCTCGGGGATGAAAAAGTGTTCATCGACTCGCTCGCGCTGAATTCGCCCGCGGTGAAAGTGCTCGCGAAAGGGCTCGTGCGCTTGAACGGCAGGATCGCCGTGGATGCGCGGCTCGCGCTAGCGGGGAGCACGATTCAGCAGTTGCCGGATTTTGTCCGCGAGTTTGTGGCAAACGTGAACGGCGAAAACGGCATCGACTTCAAAGTCGGCGGCACGCTTTCCAAACCGAAGACCGATCTGCTCGACAAGGTGAGCGGCAAACGCGCGCTGAGTCAGGCGATCGATGTCGTGGGCAATCTTTTCGGCGACAAAAGGAAGAAGGACGACAAGAAGAAGGAACGCAAACCCGACCCGGTCAAAGCCACGCCGCCGCCGCTCCCCGCGCTCGATCCAACCGCGACCACCGTCGTTCCGCCCGCTGATCCGCCGCCGGTTTTACCAGCGATTCCCGGCGAGACAGTTCCACCGCCTGCGCCTCCGCAGCCCACTCCACCGCAGCCATGAGGATCGTCGCCGGCACCGCAGGCGGGCTCGAAATCGCCACTCCAAACACCGACCTGCGTCCCACCATGGATCGCGTGCGCGGCGCGATCTTTTCCAGCCTCGGCGAATTCATCGTCGGCGCGCGCGTGCTCGATCTTTTCGCCGGCTCTGGCGGCCTCGGCATCGAAGCCCTGAGCCGCGGAGCGGCCGCCGCCGTCTTCGTGGAAAGCGACCGCCGCGCGACCGCCACGATCGAGAAAAACCTCGCGCACACAAAGCTCACCGGAACGATCCACACGCTCGACATTTTCAGCTACCTCGACCGTCTCGCCGGCGAAGCCTCCTTCGACGCGATCATCGCGGACCCACCCTACGCGAAGAAACCGGGCGAGCGGGATTTCGCACCCGAACTTCTCCGCAGCGAAAGCCTCCGTCGCGCCCTCAAGCCCGACGGCATCTTCATCCTCGAACATCTCCCGCACGCCTCGCTCGACCTCGGCCCCGCGTGGGAGCTGATCCGGGACAAACGCTACGGCGGGACGGCGGTGGCCTTTCTACGAGCGGCGTAAGGGAGCGGCGCGCTTCCCCCCGCTTATCGTCGCTGATCGCCTCGCGCCTCAAAATTTCCCATGGCCCCCAACGGATACCTCGCCCTCGTCCTCCACGCCCATCTGCCCTATGTGCGGCATCCCGAGTATGAGGAATTTTTGGAGGAGGACTGGCTCTACGAAGCGATCGTGGAGACCTATCTGCCGCTGCTGGAAGTGCTGCACGGGCTCGCGGATGACGGTGTGGATTTTCAGCTCACGATGTCGCTCACGCCGACGCTCTGCCACATGCTGCGCGATCCGCTTTTGCAGGCGCGCGCGACGCGATACCTCGAGCGCAGCGTGGAGCTGGCGGAGCGGGAAATCATCCGCACGGCGGGACACGGGCAGACCGAGGACATCGCGCGCTTTTACCACGACCGGCTGACGCGACTGCACGCGGCTTGGGAAAAACGGTGGAAGCGCGATCTCGTCGGCGCGTTTGCGCAGCTCATGGAGCGCGGGGTTTTGGAAATCATCACCTGCGCGGCGACGCATGGGTTTTTGCCGCTGATGGAAAATTTTCCCGAAGCGGTGCGGGCGCAAATCCTGATCGCGCGCGATGATTACCGCGCGACGTTCGGACGCGATCCGCGGGGGATCTGGCTGCCGGAATGCGCTTACGTCGCGAGCCTCGATACGATTTTGGCGGAGGCAAATATCCGCTGGTTCATCATCGACGCGCACGGGCTGATGTTCGGCGCGCCGCGTCCGCGCTACGCGATTTACACGCCGTGTTTCACGCCCGCAGGACCGGCGGTTTTTGGGCGCGATCGGGATTCGAGCCGGCAGCTTTGGAGCGCGGAGGAAGGTTATCCCGGCGATCCGGCGTATCGCGATTTCTACCGCGACATCGGCTTCGATCTGCCGATCGAATATCTGCGCGAAACGCTGCCGGCAGACTGGTCGCGGAAATTCACCGGACTAAAATATCATCGCATCACCGGACGCACGCACGAGAAGGGGCTCTACAATCGCGGGTGGGCCATGGGCGCGGCGGATTCGCACGCGGGGCATTTCATGGAAAGCCGTCGCGATCAGGTGGCG
>JANLQB010000385.1:0-1659 GCA_031367565.1 Verrucomicrobiota bacterium | reverse complement strand
CTCAGCCTGCTCAACGACTTCCTCTTCTGCCATCGGCGGGCGGGGTTGAAGATCGTCGAGGGGGTTGGAATTCGCCGGGAACCGGCTACGCTGACGCCATGAGCACTTTGACCAAAACGCTGATCGAAGAAATCAAAACCGCGCCGGAGATCGTGCAGCGGGAGGTCTTTGATTTCCTCGCCTTCCTGAAGGCCCGGCAATCGGCACAACCCGAAGGTGGCGAGAACCTGCTGCCGCTGGCACAGACCGCCTGGGCCGCCGACTGGAACACCCCTGAAGAGGACGAGGCATGGCGCGATTTGTAAGCGGCCAGGTCGTCGTAGTGCCGTTCCCGTTCACGGAACTTTCCAAAATGTCAGAGTTCGTCCCGCGTTGGTGCTGGCATCCTTGAAGCGTGGCGATTTGATTCTCTGCCAAATCACCAGCGTCAACATCCACGCCGCCAAGACCCAACTCTCGCAAGTCGTTCGAACTCCTTTAGTTTCGCCCCATGCCTACTCTCGATATCGCTGACCTGGACGCGCTGACCGGCGCCATCGTCGCGGCGGTGCAGCCGTCGCGGATTTATCTCTTCGGCTCGCGCGCTCGCGGCGAGGCAAGGCCGGATTCGGATGTCGATCTGTTGGTGATCGAGAAGGAACCATTCGGGCCAAACCGGTCGCGCCGCGTGGAGACGCGGAAAATCTATCATGCACTGGCTGATTTTCCGCTGCCCAAGGACATCATCGTGTGCAGCGAGGCGGATCTGGATTACTGGCGCGATTCGCTGAACAACGTCGCCGCGCGCGCTCTGCGCGAGGGTGTGCTCCTGTATGAGCGATCCTAAACAGGCGCACACGTTCTCGCTGATGGCGCGCAAGGATTTCCGCGCGATGAAGGCCCTGGAGCAAGCCGACGTGGAGACGTTTGGCTTTCACGCGGACCAGGCGGTCGAGAAAGCGGCCAAGGCATGGTTGTGCCTGCTGGGGATTGCCATCCCGCGCACCCACGACCTGTTCAGTCTCTTCGCGCTCATCGCGCAGGCGGGTGGCTCGATCGAGCAAAGGTTTGAGTCTCTTCGCGACCTCACCTTGTTCGCCGTGGAGTTTCGTTACAGCCTTTACGAGGATGACGCGGAGCCTTTTGACCGCGCCGGGCTGATCGCGACCGTCGATGCGTTTCTGCGTCACGTCGAGAGCCTGCGCTAACGCCGGTTCTTTCAATATCGCGCCGATGGACCCGGTCCCGCTCTCCCTGCTCAACGACTTCCTCTTCTGCCATCGGCGGGCGGGGTTGAAGATCGTCGAGGGGTTGCGGCGGGCGAATGTCCACACGCTCATCGGCGATCTCGCGCACGAGCACGCGGACCTGCCCGGCTACGAGTTCGCCAAGGGCGTCACGCTGCTCCGCGCGCTCCCGGTCTGGTCCGAGCGGCTCGGGCTCAGCGGGAAGTGCGACATCGTCGAGCAGCATCCCGGCGGCGCGCTCGTCCCGGTGGAATACAAGAAGAGCAAGCGGCGGCAGTTCGACAACGACGACGTGCAGCTTTGCGCCCAGGCGTTTTGCCTCGAAGAAATGTTCGCGCGTCCCGTGGCGCGCGGGGCCGTCTTTCACGCGGCGAGCAAACGGCGGCGCGAGGTGGAGTTCACGGCGGAACTTCGCGCCCTCACCGAGCAGACG
>JANLQB010000382.1:0-12745 GCA_031367565.1 Verrucomicrobiota bacterium | reverse complement strand
AATTCGCCGAAGCGATAGCTGTGCATCGCGCAATGCAGATTCACGCCTGGGAGGCCATCGACGTGCGGCTTCAGCACCGCGTCGATCGTGGCCGGTTCATTGATGTCCGCCGCACATTCATCATGAATCACGAGGTCATAGCCCTTCGCATAGTCCGCATTCCCATAGATCGCGAGCGGTGGCTTCGTGCTCTTGTCGTCGGTGTGGATTTGGTCCACGACGACATTCGCGCGGGCCTCGATCCCCTTTTTCAAAATATCCTTCTGCGTCTTGTAATCGTGGCAGCACCCGCCGGTGAGCAGCAGTACTTTCAGCGGCTTCGGCGCGTCGGCTGCGTGCGTGAGCGAGGCGAGCGTGAAAAGAGCGAGCGTGGGGAGCAGGAGGAGTTTCATGGGAATTGGGTGTGCAACGATTGATCCGCGCGGAACGAAAAATCCAAGCGCCAATTTTCCGGGCGGTGAAGAAATATCACTTCGCCGGAGCCGTGGGCACGACATCCCGACGTGTAAAAAACGTGCCCTTTCTCGTGATGCGGAAATCACGAAAGTGCGGCTCGGTGACAACCTGAAGCAGGTGAAACTTCAAATCCCGACTGGCTCATCTGTAAGCGGTGGAGGTACGCTCTGCGGGGCCGGACCGCACGATGTGGAGCAACGACGACATCGTCGCGAAGTAACGTGTGATTTCCTACGGCACTGCGAGGTTGATTTGCCGCACCGCCTCGTAGAGCACGATGCCGACAGAGGTCGCCAAATTCAGCGAGCGCGTTTCCGGGCGCATGGGAATCGTGAGCGTGTGCTCCGCATTCGCCGCGAGCAGCGTCTCGGGCAAGCCTTTCGTCTCGCGACCGAAGACGAGAAAATCCCCATCGCGAAATGCCTCGTCCCAGTAGGCGCGCGTCGTTTTCGTCGTCAGGAAAAAGAACCGCGCATCATCTGGCTGCGCGGCGCGGAGATCGGCGAAGGATTCCCACAGCGCCACCTTCACCTCGCGCCAGTAGTCGAGTCCCGCGCGTTTTAGCGCACGATCGTCGATGGAAAAGCCGAGCGGTTTTACCAGATGCAGCGTCGTGCCGGTCGCTAGGCAGAGGCGTCCGATGTTGCCCGTGTTCGGCGGGATTTCAGGCTCGATGAGGACGACGTGGAGCAGGGGAGCGAGGAAGTTTGAGGGTGGAAGATCGCGCGTTTCAGCGGTCCATCTTGCGGAATCGTGTTGGACTCTCAACACTCAACACACAACTCTCCATTTTCCCACATGAACGACTCCACTTTTTCCGCACCGCCCGAACTCGCCGAAATGCTCAGCAGCTCATTCGACGAGCCGGAGGACACCCGCCCGAACCACGATCACGTCTTCGTCTTCGACAAGCTGCCGCGCGACATCAAGACCTACCTCGACCGCTACGTCATCCAGCAGCAGGAGGCGAAGAAGGTGCTCTCGATCGCGGTGTGCGATCACTACAACCACATCAAACATCTCCGCGCGCTCACGAAGGAAGATCCCGAGCGGGCAAAGCAGCTCGAGTATGTGAAGCAAAACGTCATCCTCATCGGTCCGACTGGCGTGGGGAAAACGTATCTCGTGAAACACATCGCGGAGCTGATTGGCGTGCCTTTTGTGAAAGCGGACGCGACGAAATTTAGCGAGACCGGCTACGTCGGCGGCGACGTGGAAGATCTCGTGCGCGATCTCGTCCACAAAGCCGACGGCGACATCGAACTCGCGCAATACGGCATCATCTATATCGACGAAATCGACAAAATCGCCGCTCCCGCGCAGCAAAATGGGCGCGACGTAAGCGGCCGCGGCGTGCAGACCACCCTGCTGAAGCTCATGGAAGAAACCGACGTGCCGGTGCGCAGCCAAAACGACATCCAGGCGCAGCTCCAGGCGGCGATGGAATTCCAGCGCAGCGGCCAGCGTTCGCAGGCCGAAACGGTGAATACTCGTAACATCCTCTTCATCGTCAGCGGCGCGTTTGAAAAACTGCCGGAATTGATCGCACATCGTCTCGAAAAACCATCACCCGGCGCCGATGGCCACGCTGCCGCCGACCTCACCCGTGAAGCTTCCACCCGCGATTTCATCGCATACGGCTTCGAGCCGGAATTCATCGGACGCCTCCCAGTCCGCGTCGTCTGCGAGCCACTGCGCGTCGATGATTTCTACGAAATCATGGAGCGCAGCGAAGGTAGCATCCTGCGCCAATACGAGCGCGCTTTCCGCGCCTACGGCATCGAAGTCAGCTTCGCCGAAAGCGCCCTCCGCGAAATCGCACGACAAGCCGCCGAGGAAAAAACCGGGGCCCGCGGCCTGCTGACCGTTTGCGAACGCATCCTGCGCGATTTCAAATACGAACTCCCCGGCTCCGAAGTAAAACGCTTCTCCGTCGATGGCCTCCTCATCGCCGAGCCCCAGCGCGTGCTGCAACAATTGCTCGTCGGCTCACGGGTAAAGTAAGCTTGCCCCGGTTTGTTCGACACCCCGAGTCGGTGGGTGTGGCTGGAGAGATCGAGGACGGTGGCCACATTATGGCTGGGTGCGCCTTCATGCAGCGGTTTGACGCTTGGAAAATGCATCTTGCCGGGCTCGATCGGGAGTGCGCGGATTGCCAAGAGGCGAGTTCGGTGTAGCATCGCGGCCCGCTTTTATGAGTTCGATTTTTTCTTTCCATGACCCGCTTCGTTTCCTTCCGGGGGCGTCCATGGGCGCTTTTTCTGCGGACGCGGGCGGATGGCTGGGGAAAACCGGAGGCGCGAAGTAGTGGAAAAGATCATCCTCGGCACCCGCGGGTCCGCGCTTGCCCTCGCGCAGGTGGTGCTGACTCGCGCGGCTTTGGCGACGGCGTGGCCGGATCTGGTGGTGGAAGAGCAGATTTTCGTGACGCGAGGAGACAAGAAGATGGATCTGAGTCTGCTCCGCGCGGGTGAGGCGGGCGGGAAGGGGCTTTTTACGAAGGAACTCGAAGATGCGCTCCTCGCCGGGACGATCGACGTGGCGGTTCACAGTCTCAAAGATTTGCCGGGCCAAAATCCCGCGGGTCTCGCGCTCGCGGCGGTGCTGGAGCGCGCCTCGACGGCCGATGTGCTCATTACGAAAGGGATCGCGAGTCTCGATGCCTTGCCGCAGGGCGCGCGCATCGGCACGAGCAGCGTGCGCCGTTCGCGACAGCTCCAGTGGCTGCGGCCCGATCTGCAAATCGAAGAGTGGCGCGGCAACGTGCCGACGCGGCTGCGCAAGCTCGCGGAGCGCGACGACGTGGCGGGTATCGTCCTCGCAAAAGCCGGGCTGGACCGGCTCGGGTGCGATTTTTCGGATGGGAAATTCACCGTCATCTCGCTGCACGAACATCTGCTGCCCGCGATCGGGCAGGGGGCCATCGCGCTGCAAACGCGCGCCGACCGCGCCGAGGTGAACGCCGTCCTCGCCGCGATCAATCACGCGCCGACTTTCACCTGCATCCGCGCCGAGCGCGAAGTGCAGCGCCTGCTCGCGGGCGATTGCGCGCTGCCGGTCGGGGTGCGGTCGGAATTGCATGGCGATTCGCTGCGTTTGTGCGGCATCCTTTTCGGCCCAGCCGATCAGCCGCCTGCGCGCGCGGAAATCAGCGGCTCCGCCGACGATCCCGAATTGCTCGCCGGTCAACTTTTCGCGCTACTCGCGCCTACTCAATCATGAAGAAATCAGCAGGAATTTGTTACCTCGCCGGAGCCGGTCCGGGCGATCTCGGGCTTGTCACTTTGAAAGTGAAGGAGGTCGTCGGGAACGCGGATGTCGTGGTCTATGATTACCTGTGCAATCCCGAGATTCTCGGTTGGGCGAAGACGGGGGCGGAGATCATTTACGCGGGGAAAAAGGCCGGGCAGCACACGATGCAGCAGGGCGACATCGACGCGTTGCTCGTGGAGAAGACGAAGGCGGGGAAGGTGGTCGTGCGCTTGAAGGGTGGCGATCCGTTTGTCTTCGGACGCGGCGGCGAAGAAGCGGAAGCGCTCGCGGATGCGGGGCTGAAATTTGAAATCATTCCGGGGATCAGCTCGGCGATCGCGGCTCCGGCTTACGCGGGCATCCCGGTGACGCATCGCGATCACACGGCGCAGCTCACGATTTTCACCGGACACGAAGACCCGACGAAGACGGAAAGCTCGCTCAATTTCAAACAGATCGCGGAGACGCCCGGTACGAAAATCATGCTCATGGGCGTGGAGCGGATCGGGGCGATCACGGAGAAATTGCTCGCGGGTGGCGCGGCGGCGGAGACGCCCGTGGCGCTCGTGCGCTGGGGCACGACGGGGCGGCAGCAGACCTTGCGCGGGAAGCTGAGCGACATCGCGGCGAAGGTGCTCGCCGCAGGTTTTGAGGCTCCGGCGGTGGCGGTGATCGGCGACGTGGTGACGCTGCGCGACAAGCTGAACTGGTTTGAGACGCGACCGCTTTTCGGAAGGCGCATCGTGGTGACGCGGACGCGCAAGCAGGCAGGCGGCTTGAGCGCGGGGCTGCGAAATCTCGGCGCGGACGTTTTCGAAATCCCGACGATCCGCATTGATCCGCCGACGGATTTGCATGCCTTTGCCGAGCTGGTCCGCGATGCGCACACTTACGAATGGATCGTCTTCACTTCGCCCAACGGCGTGACGGCGTTCTTCGATCTCTTTTTCAAAATGTATGGAGACGTGCGCTCGATCGGCGGCGCGAAGATCGCGGCGATCGGGCCGGCGACGGCAGCGCGAGTGAAGGAGTTCCGGCTCGGGGTGGATTTGCAGCCGAAGGAATTTGTGGCCGAGGCGGTCGTGGATGCGTTCAAGGATTGGGGCTCGATCGAGAACGTGACGATCCTGCTGGCGCGCGCGGAGCAGGCGCGCGATGTCCTGCCCAAAGAGCTGGCGAAACTCGGCGCGATCGTGGACGAGGGCATCGCCTATCGCACGGTGCCGGAGACGGAAGACCTCAGCGGAGGCCGCGTGCGTTTTGAAAGCGAAGGCGCGGACATGATCACGTTCACGAGTTCTTCGACGGTGGAAAATTTCCTCGCGCTGAAGTTGCCGCTGCCCGCCGGGATTTCCACGGCTTCGATCGGCCCGGTGACTTCAAAGACGATGCGGGAGCACGGGCTGAAAGTGGATGTGGAAGCGAAGCAATACGACATCCCGGGTTTGATCGCGGCGATCCAGAAATACTACGGCGCGTAGCTGCGCATCGTAAAACCCTGTCATTTTGAGCAAAGCGAAGCATGACAGGGCATTTTGCAAAACGAGCCAGTCCCCATTCGCCCGATCGTTTGCCAAAGCCGACCCGTCCGCGTAATCTCGTGAGCCATTTCTAAATGGACCGCCTGCTCCTCGTCTTATCCACCTTCTGTTTCCTCTTCGGATTCGCGTACACCATGTACGCGCTCGGCGCGCGGGTGTATCGGAACTCGCGGATGAATCTCATCGCCATCGGCCTTGGATTCCTTTGCCAGACAGCATTTCTGTATCTGCGTGGCGAAGTGCTCGGGCGCTGTCCGCTCACGAATCACTTTGAAGTGCTCGCGTTTCTGAGCTGGTCGATGGTCCTTTTTTACCTGCTCATCGGCCCGGCTTACCGGCTTTCGCTGCTCGGCTTTTTCACTTCGCCGCTCGTCTTTCTCATCCAGATTTTCGCCCTGCTCATGCCGTGGGATACGCCATCGCATGTGCGCTCCGCGCCGAATGGCTGGCTCGAACTGCACGCCGCGATTTCCGTCGTGGCGTACGGGGCATTTGCTTTGGCCGGCGTCGCGGGCGTGATGTACCTCGCGCAAGAGCGCCAGCTCAAGACCCACCACTTGAAGTCCATCTTCTACCACCTCCCGCCCATCCGCGATCTCGCCACGGCAAACACCCGCCTCGTCATCGTCGGCCTCACCCTGCTCACCATCGGCCTCGGTGCAGGCTTCGCGATGGGGAACGTGGGCGCGCACGCGGCAAAGATCGCGTGGTCCAGCGCGGTGTGGCTGCTCTACGCATTTCTCGCCGGGGCCGAAGTGTGGCGGCGCATCACGCCACGCCGCGCCGCGTTACTTTCCGTCGGCGCCTTCGCGCTCGTGCTCCTCACGCTTTCCGGCCTCACGTTCATCTCTCAAAAGGGTGGTCTCTGAAGCATATGGAGATCGTCTGCCTCGGCCTCAGTCATCACACCGCGCCCATCGAAGTGCGGGAGCGTTTCGCCATTCCCGATGGCGAGCTGCCGGGCGTCGCGGCAGAGCTTTCGCGAGTGTCCGGCCTCGGTGAAGCGGTGATCGTCTCGACCTGCAATCGCGTGGAATTCTACGTGGCGGCGGAAGACGCCGAGCACGGGCTCGCGGCCGTGCGCGATTTCATGGCGGCACGCGGACACGCCCCGGAAGGCGAAGCATTTTTCCGGCACACCTCGCCGCGCGCCATCCGGCATCTTTTCCGCGTCGTGAGCGGGCTGGACTCCATGGTCATCGGCGAGACGGAGATTCTCGGTCAGGTGAAAAAAGCCTACGCTGCGGCGAGCGGCGGCGGCGCGACTTCGCGGCATTTGAACAAGCTGTTTCAACGCGCCTTTAACGTCGCGAAAGAAGTGCGCACGAAGACGGCCATCACGCGCGGCGCGGTCTCCGTAGGCTCTGCGGCGGTCGAGCTGGCAGAGCGGATTTTCGGACGCCTCTCCGAGTGCCACGTCATGATCCTCGGCGCAGGAGAGACCAGCGAGATGACCGCCGGAGCGCTAAAGGCGCGCGGGGTAAAAACCATCTTCGTCGCAAACCGCAGCTACGACCGCGCCGTCGCGCTCGCCACCGCGATGCAAGGTCGCGCCATCCATTTTGAAGACTGGTCGCGCGATTTCCACGACGTCGATATCCTCATCGGCTCCACCGCCGCCCCGCACCACGTCCTCACCAAAGAAAAGCTCGCACCCATGATGCACTCGCGCCCCGACCGGCCGCTTTTCTGCATCGACCTCGCCGTTCCTCGCGACTTCGACCCCGCCGTGAACGACCTCGACGGCGTCTATCTCTACGACATCGACTCCCTCCAGCGCATCGCCGCCGACTCCCTCGCCGTGCGCCGGCAGGAACTCGTCATCTGCGAAGAAATGATCGAGCGCCACGTCACCGAATTTTCCGAATGGCTAGCCGCCGGAACGCGCGGCCCGAACGTGGACTTCCGCCTGCAACCGGAAGGTGTGAAGCCGTAAACGTCCGGTCGCAAAAGATCGCCACCCTTTCAGAGCCCCTCATTACACCGACACCCCGGTTCCTTCCCTGTGGCCCCGATCGGAAGCGCTTTCTCGTTCGAAGTTCGATGTGCAGCCCCGCGCAGCGGCCTTGGAATTCTGGATACGCATTCCGATCACCAAGGCGTTTTCAGCGGGCTGATTGGGCTGGCATTTCGGCTTGCCCGGCACGGCGCATTCTGTTTTTTCACGCCGCATGAAAATCCTTCCAGTCTTCGCTCTCACCGTCGTGCTCGCAGCTAAAGCCTTCGCCGTTGACGAAGAATTCAAACCAATCGAAGACGCGATGAAGTTTGCGCACAAGGCTCCGAAGGGGACGCCAAAGGTGAGCGACAAGATCATCGACGGGACGGTGAGCGATGAGGATTTGAAGAAGACGCTGGAGCTTTACAAGACGATGGCGGACACGAAGCCGCCGAAGGGTGATGCGGCGGCGTTTAAGGACAAGGTGGCAAAGCTGATCTCGGCGACGGAAAATGTGGTCGCGAAGAAGGAAGGCGCGGGCCCGGCTTACAAAGAAGTGGTGAACTGCAAGGCGTGCCACTCGGATCACAAGGCTGACTAGGCCCACGGGCGTTCGCGCGGACGCGACGCCACTTTCTAACTATATGCAAAAGGTATCGCTCGGCGGATCGCCGCTGGAAGTCTCGCGGCTCGCGTACGGATGCTGGCGCATTGCTGCGCCGGGTGTCGATGGCGCGCGGGCAGTGCGCGCGGCGGTGGAGGCGGGGTTCACGCTGTTTGATCACGCGGATATTTACGGGGGCGGCGTGTGCGAGGAGGTTTTTGGCGCGGTGATGAAGGATTCGCCGGAACTGCGCGCCGGGATTT
The DNA here is from genome assembly GCA_031367565.1 of Verrucomicrobiota bacterium. Taxonomy (GTDB): domain Bacteria; phylum Verrucomicrobiota; class Verrucomicrobiia; order Chthoniobacterales; family Chthoniobacteraceae; genus JANLQB01. The sequence goes on along the minus strand of JANLQB010000382.1, from coordinate 4,690 downwards.
TCATCGCGACGAAATGTGGCATCCGGCTGCCGCATCTCGGTGGGGCAGGGGAGCCGTATCGCTACGATAGCCGGGCGGAGCACATCGTGGCGTCGTGCGAGCAATCGCTGCGGCGGATGCATGTCGAAAAGATCGACCTTTACCAGATTCACCGGCCGGATTTTCTGACGCATCCCGATGAAGTAGCGCGCGCCTTTGAACAGCTCCTGCAGGCGGGAAAGGTCGCGGAGTTTGGCGTGAGCAATTTCCAGCCGAGTCAGCTCGATGCGCTCCAGTGGGCGTGCCCGATGCGACTGCGGGTGAATCAGATCGAGTTCAGTCTTTTGCAACGCGCGCCGCTTTCCAATGGCGTGCTGGATCAATGTCTTGCCGAGGAAATCACGCCGCTCGCGTGGAGCCCGCTCGGCGGCGGTCAACTCGCGGATGGCGCGGGGGATTTGCTGCGTTCGCAAAAGGAATACGAGCCGCAGCGCGTCCTGCCGCTGCTCGATGAAATGTCGGCGCGGCACGGAGTTTCGCGCAGTGGCATCGCGCTCGCGTGGCTGCTGAAACATCCGGCTGGAGTGGTCCCGATCATCGGCACGACGAACGCCGCGCGCATCGCGGATGCGGTCCGCGCGGAGTCCATCGTGCTGACGCGTGAAGAGTGGTACGCGTTGCTGACCGCGGCCTCGCCTGAACCGCTCGCGTAGTGGCAAAGCCGCCAAGGTGCGGCGGATAGTTTTTCCAAGGACGCGGAGTTCGCGCGGTTTTGCTGAATGGACCTTCCCTTTTTTCGCGGAGGGCCATCCTATTCAGCCGCCCGTTTGATCCCATGCGTTTCCCTCTTCTCGTCCTCGTTTCCACGTCCGCCGTCGCGATGGCGGCGGAATTTCCCATCGGCATTCACACGTTCACGGTGCCGGATGGATTTACGATCGAGCAAGTGGCCGCCGCGCCGCTGGTCGATCGGCCGATCAATATGGCCTTCGATGAAAAGGGCGCGCTGTATGTGACGGACAGTTCGGGCTCGAATGAGAAGCCGGACCAGCAGGTGAAAAATCCCACGCATCGCGTGATGCGGCTCGTGGATAAAGATGGGGACGGCGTCTTCGATGAAAAGACGATCTTTGCGGACAAACTTTCTTTTCCCGAAGGCGCGATGTGGCTCGAAGGCTCGCTCTACGTCGCCGCGCCGCCCGTCATCTGGAAGCTCACGGACACGGATGGCGATGGCGTGGCGGAGAAGCGCGAAGTGTGGATGGATGGTGGGACGGTGACGGGATGCGCGAATGATTTGCACGGGCCGTACGCGGGGCCGGATGGGTTTATTTATTGGTGCAAAGGCGCGTTCGCGGAGCAGCGGCATCGGCTGGCGGATGGGCGCGATTTCATCACGCGGGCGTCGCATCTTTTCCGCGCGCGGCCCGATGGCAGCGGGCGCGAAGTGGTGATGACGGGCGGCATGGATAACCCTGTGGAGCTGGTCTTTTCGCCAACGGGTGAGCGGTTCGTGTGCGGCACATTTTTCGTAAACCCCGGCGGCGGTCAGCGCGACGGGATTTTGCATGCGGTGTATGGCGGCGTGTGGGGGAAAGATCACGATGTCTTGCAAGGTCACGCGCGCACGGGCGAGCTGATGCCGATCATGACGCATCTCGGCCCGGCGGCGGCGAGCGGGCTGGAAATGCTGCGCAGCGATGCGCTCGGCTTTCGCGGGGAGTTGCTCTGCACGCAGTTTAATCTGCGGAAAGTTTCGCGTCACACGCTGACGCCGGATGGCGCGACGTTTCGCACGGGCGATCATGATTTGGTGGTGAGCGATCAGGCGGATTTTCATCCGACGGATGTCATGGAAGATGCGGACGGCAGCGTGCTGATCGCGGACACGGGCGGCTGGTACAAGCTGTGTTGCCCGACTTCAAAATCGGAGAAGCCGGAAGTGCTCGGGGCGATCTATCGCGTGCGGAAAACGGGCGCGGCGAAACCGGCGGGAGCGGCGGACGGGGCGGGGGAGCTCGCGGCGTTGTGGAGGGCGATTCGCAGCGACAAGGCGGAAGCGCGGGCGGCGATTCGCGCGGCGCTGAGTGCAAAAGATCTTCGCCTGCAAACGCTCGCCGCGGACGGCGCGGGGCTGTGGCGCGATCGTGCGGCGAAGGCGGAACTCGTGCGTTTGCTCGGCAGCGAAGACGCGCATGTGCGCCGCGCGGCGACGGAGGCGCTCGGGCGCATCGGCGATAAGAGCGCGGTCGCGCCGATCCTCGCAGCGAAGGCCGCGGACCGCTTCGCGTTTCACTCCGCCGCGTATGCGCTCTACGAAATCGCCGACCCCTCCGCGCTCACGCCGGACGCGCCTGGATTCGCCGGTGAAGCCTCGCGCACCACGCTCGCGATGCTTTCCCTGCCCAAGCCCGCGATGTCGCCCGCGCTTCCGCTCATCGCACCCGCCGCGCTGCCGGACCCGGCGCTGCGGCAGAAACAAATCGCGCGCGTGGATGAACTCGTGACGCTCACGAAAAACGGCGACGCGAAACGCGGCGGCGAACTTTTCCGCGGCGGCAAAGCCGTGTGCTCCACCTGCCATGCCGTCTCGCGCGAAGGTGGAATGTTTGGCCCGGACCTCACGAAAATCGGCGGCATCCGCACGGCGCGCGATTTGATCGAGGCGGTCGCGTTTCCGAGTAGCAGTTACGTGCGCAGCTATGAGCCGCTGATCGTCCGCACGCGCGCGGGCGCGGAGCATCTCGGCATTTTGAAAAACGAATCGCAGGACACGATCGCGCTTTCGACGAGCGCGACGACGGAGGTCCGCATCCCGCGCGTCGATGTCGCCGCGATGACCGAAGGCCCCGTCTCGCTCATGCCGCAGGGCTTCGACGTGCTGCTGTCGCCCGAGGAATTCTCCGACCTCATCGCCTACCTGCAAACCTTGCACTGATCATGATCACCCGTCGTCAAACTCTCCAGACACTCATCGGCGTCAGCCTCGGCTCCGTCGTTCGCGGCGCGGACGAAAAGCGAAACGTCATCGCCGAAGAAAACGCGCGCCCCGGCACGCGCGACTGGATGCTCACAAAAACCGGGATCGATCCCACGTCGAAATATCGCTGCCCGCGCATCGAAGGTTACGCCTCGCGCAGCAGCGTGAAGCCCGGCGAGCGCATCGCGTTTCAGGTGAGCACGAATCCCGCGTCGCGCTTCACCATCGAGATCTATCGCAGCGGATACTACGGCGGCGCGGGCGGACGTTTCATCGCGAAGCTCGGCCCGTTCGACGGCGCGGTGCAGACCGATCCAGCCATCGGGCCGAAGCGCGTGCGCGTGTGCGAGTGGCCGCCATGCGCGGAGTGGGAAGTGCCGGCGGATGCCGTGAGCGGCGTGTATCTCGGGAAGCTCACCGCCGAATCCGATGGCTGGCAGAGCTACATCATCTTCATCGTGTGCGATGATCGCCGCTGCGATTTCCTTTTTCAATGTAGCGACAACACGTGGCAGGCCTACAACCGCTGGCCCTCGCAGTTCGCGCTCTACGACGATGGGAAAAACGAGTGGTTCTGGGGCGGCGACGTGCAGGTGAGTTACCACCGGCCGTTTGGAAAATACTGCCAGATCCTCGACGCGCCGCTTTCGACCGGCAGCGGCGAGTGGTTCCTCTGGGAATTTCCCTTTGCCTACTGGCTGGAGCAGCGCGGCTACGACGTGAGCTACCTCTCGAATCTCGATACGCATCGCGACGCCGCTGGGCTGCGGCGCGCCCGTGGATTTCTCAGCGTTGGCCACGATGAATACTGGACGCTGGAAATGTTTCGCAACGTGCAGGCCGCCGTCGCTGCTGGCGTGAGCGTGGGATTTTTCTCCGGCAATGCCGTGATGGGTCGCGTCCGCTTCGATGAATCCGTGCGCGCCTTCGAGCGCATCGCGGTGAATGGTCCGCCGGATGGCACAGAGCCGATCGTGGGGATCAAATCGCTCCCGCACGAGCGGCCCTACGCGAATGAACTCATCGGCGCGCACAGCACCGGGCCGGTCACGGGCGGCGCGGATTGGGTGTGCGCGCTGCCGGAGCATTGGGTGCATGAGGGCACGGGGATGAAAGCCGGCGATCGCATCCCCGGCCTCATCGGCTGGGAATGGCACGGCGATCCCGCGCCGATTCCCGGCCTGGAAGTCGTCGCCACCTCGCCCACGCAATCCGCACCGGACCAGCCGAACGGCGGCATCCACACCGCGACGGTGTATCCCGGCCCAAAGGGAAATTTTGTCTTCAACGCCGGCACATGCTGGTGGGCTGATGGCCTCAGCGAGCCTCCGGGCTATGTGCGGCCGAAAGTCTATACCGAGCCAAAAGGCCCGGATGCGCGCGTACAGCGGATCACGGAAAACGTGCTCCGCCGGATGCTCGCATAGAAGATTTCCCGTTTGCATTCGCGCCGGTGCGTGGCACCGACTGCCCCCGCTTTACCCCCGGCACCCGATCCTATGAAACAGCTCTTCACTCGTATCCCCTGGCGCATACTCCTCGCGAACTGCGCCCTCTCGAGCCTCGTCGGCTGCGCCTCGACCTCGAATGGGCCATCGAAGAAATCGACGGGAAAACGCATGGTGGTTCGCACGACGGCCTACACGCATACCGAAGCCGGCGGCTCGAATAACGCGATCGGCTCGCGACTTCACTACGGCGGCACGGGCACCTTCAGCGCCGCGAGCGATT